>DASXIK010000080.1:0-19161 GCA_036498025.1 Chthoniobacterales bacterium | reverse complement strand
GCCACGCCAGTCGCGCGCCATCGATAGAAGGAGCGGCCAGGCCAGCGCGCGCGCGGTGCCTCGCGCGAGGTCACCGCGCCGGCTCCACAAGTCGAGTCCACCGAGATAACGATCTGCCAGGGCGGCGTTCCCGTGCTGCCGAAAGTCGCGTCGCCAGACAATCTGCCCTCGTCCGCAATCGCGCAGCGTGTCGATGACATCGCTGATGGTCATGCTATTGCCGTGGCGAACAATGGGCGAGCGGGTGGGGGCAAGGCGCAGTCCGCGCCGTTCCAATTCGATCACGAACGCGTTGGCGCAGAAGCGACGATACTCCGGCCTGAGGCCGCCCAGGTGCTCATAAACGCTGCGGCGAATGGCGAAGGCGCGGAGGGAGATGGCCTGCCAATGGCCTGACGGCCAGGCGCCTAACCACTCTTTTTCAAGGAACGTCTGTTGTTGGGCAATCAGTGTGGGATGCAGATGCGTGGAAGCGCCGCTGACCGCGGCCACCGCGGGGTTCTGAAACACGGATAGGATTTCGGCGGCCGCATGCGGCTCGGCGACGCAATGGCCTTCCGTCATGAAGACGAGATCCGCTTGCGCGGAACTGGCGCCGCGCGCGTAAAGAAGCCCCTCATTCTCGCTTTTCACTTCGAGCACGAGGTCGTGCGGAGCGAGGAGCGGTTTAATCCGCCGCATCAAGCTGGCCTGGTTTCCCGGATCCACGATGACCAGCTGCACCCGCGCGCGCGGATGAGTCTGCGCATTCCACGAACCGACACAGGCTTCCCCATAGCCGTGATCGTCATCCAAGGGAATGACCACCGACAGGTCGAAGGACGGCGACAACGCAGTCACGGATGGCCTCCATGGCCACTGCGTGAATTGTCGCGTGCTGGTGGCATGACGTTGCCCGCGCGCGGGAGCTCTCCATTTTCTGCGCGCTGACGGGCATCTTCAAGCCTCGCTTCCATCAGGCGCAGCTGTTCCTCGGTTTTGTTCAGCGCCCTTTTCATTCTCTCGAGCTCGTATTCTTGCGTCGCGACGCGTCTGGTCAGGGCCCCTCGTTCGCGCAACCATTCGGCGTCAATCTCCTTGCTTACGGCCACGGCCGCGAGGCCGATGCGGCGCAGGTGTTCATCATAGACGCGCAGGAATTGTTTCATGGCGCGCCGCGGCCCCTGGAAAATCCAGGTCAAGAGCGACGGCACAGTCTGGCGCACAT
The DNA here is from genome assembly GCA_036498025.1 of Chthoniobacterales bacterium. Lineage (GTDB taxonomy): Bacteria > Verrucomicrobiota > Verrucomicrobiia > Chthoniobacterales > UBA10450 > JBBRDU01. The sequence continues at coordinate 17,954 of DASXIK010000080.1, read as the reverse complement.
TCACTTCCCGTTCGAGTGCGGTCCGCACCTGGGTGATGCTCGCTCGTTCCGGAGGAATCGCGGTAAACGGAACCGGGCGCGGCGGTTGCTGGCGAAGCTCGGCCAAACGCTTTTGGATAAAAACGCCGGCCACGCCGGGATGGTGACGCGCACAGAGATCAGCGCGCGCCTTTCGACCACGCTCTTGAGCTTCCTCCGGATGCTGGCGGACAAATCGCATCAGCCGCGACGCCTCGTCCACATCCGGATCGGCCCACTCTGCGTCCGGCGGATAAGGCGGCGCGTCATCCCCCACACGACGCAAATTGTAGCCGCAGAGAAAGCTGTTGGAATCGTCCATGAACTCGAGGTTGCCCGAATAACGCGTGGCGATGGCCGGCTTCTCCTGCAACATAGCCTCCGCTATCGTTAGGCCAAATCCCTCCGACCGGTGCAGGGAAACGTAGCAGTCACAGGCGGCAAAGAGCGCGTCGTTTTCCGGGCGGCTGAGGTAACCGTCCTGCAGGATGATGTCCGTGCGACCCGCGCGAGCATGATGAAGTCGCTCCAGCTCAGCGCGATTGGTATGGCCATTGATGGACTTGATCAGCAAAGCCGCGCCTTCGTCCGGGGCGAAGGCCTGCGCGAAGGCGTGGATCACGGCCACGGCGTTTTTGCGTTCCGCTACGCTGAAGAAATCGAACGAGAAGAGGAAAAGAAATCCCTCCGGCAGATTCAAAGCGGCCCGCTCCGGCGCGGGGGCAAGTGGCACGGCAACACGCAAAGGCAGCGGCATGGTGAAAACCGGCACGGGCGACGCCGCGGCGATGGCCTGGCGCACGAACTCGCTTGCGACCCAGACTTCATGCAGAAAATCGAAACCAGCGTGCATGGAGGAAGGAAACAAATCCGTTTCCCAAAACCAAAGCCCGATGTTGTAACGGTTGCGAAAGAATTCGGGGCCGACTTCCTGGGCAAGAAGGGGCAACTGGTCAGCATTAATGCAGATTAAATTCGTGTCGTAATTCGGTTGTCCAATGCCGGAGTCGACCTCCCACGGATGATTTTGCCGGCTCAGCGTCGCCGTCCAGACGCGGGTGGAGTGTTCCTCACCCGAAGCTTCGAGCGCCGCTGTCATCAAGCGACCCGATTCTCCCGTACCGACCTCGGCCTGAAGATATCCCGTGAGCGCGACACCGCGGATCGGCGAAGCGGTGGCTCCCTTCCCGGGCAATGTTTCTTGCAGAATCGGTTCCGGCATCAGCTCGTCAGCAATAGGGATCGCATACCGTGCAACCTTTCGCAGCCAATCGTAATAAGCGAGATGGTCCCCGTCGGGCAGATTGGGGAATCGAGCGCGGACGTCAGGGCGTGAACGGTAAATGGCCCAGAAATAACGCGTCAGTTCCGGGCAGCGCCGCGGGTAAAGCGGCTCGTTTAACCAGCGGACAAACGCTTTCGTATCGGAAAAGGCGCTGGGCGGCATGGGCGCGTCCGTTTCCTCATGCTCACGCAGCGCGGCCTGGTAAGCCAGGCTCATCGGTTTTGTAATCGTTAGGCCATCCGGTGTTTTCGCCAGGCCGTAAGGCAGCGCGTGCGCCTCCGCGTAACCAGCCTGCATCAGCTTTTCCGTGTATCCACGGCAAAGGCGAGCCAGCACCGGCTGTTCGCTCAAACGGGTGCGCGGATTTGGTCCCTGATAGCGGCTAAGGAGATGGGGCTTTTCCGGCTCGAATCCGCTGTAATGGAAAAAGCAAAGAGGCCGGCCGTTTACTTCATAGCGCTCGCCGGTCCATTGCAACGGACGCGAATCGGCATTCCAGTAGGCGACGTTGCAGGTTTCGTCCTTCAGGATATGCGCGTCGAAATAGCCAGGCGCGAAATCCATCCAGCGCTGGTCGGTGAATCGCATGTTGGCGACGTCGATATTGGCCTCCCGCAGCAAACGCTGGCCCCACCAGCTCAGGAGCGGTTCACCATCGGGATGGAGTCCGAGAAAGCCGAGATTGTAGATGCCGGCGCTGAGAATGTCCGTTTCGTTAGGCCGCACGCCTTCCCGGCTCATGGGGAGAGTGGTATGTGGTGTCATGACCAGCGTATGCTCCGAGGCCAGGCGAGCCAGCCGATCTACCGGCGAGAAAATCTCGATGTCCGCATCGAAGTAGAGGAGGGGAGTTTGTTCGCGCGAGAGAAGCGCGCGGAGGAACCATGGCTTGACGGCCGTGGCCAGTTCCGTGACGTCGTAAAGCATGGGCAGCCGAGCCTCCTCGCCAGCTGGAAGTCCAACGTCCGCCAGGGAGAGAATATCGAATGGCTCATCGAGGCTCTCCCGCGGGGCATCGAAAACGAGCGCCGTAAAGCGCATCTCCGGATGAAACTGGCTGAAGGAGCGAAAAAGCACGCGCGCCTGCGCCAGGTAATTGCGTGCGATGATGGTACAAGCTTGGAATCGCATGCCGGTCGGTTAGTTACTTATGGCAGCAACAGGCTTGGCATGACAAACCCGAACTACCCGAACTTAGAGAGCGTGGTCGCGCGACCAACAGCGAAATGACTGCACCGGCTGTCTCCACGACTGATCTCTCGTCCCCGGCGGCGGCCCTTTTCGCCATGCGGCGCGATCCCCTGGACTTTTTCACCCGGCTGGCGCGGGAGCAGGGCGACATCTGCAGGTTCAAGCTTGGGGATCATGCTCAGGATGTCTATTTGCTAAATCACCCCGATTACATTCACGAAGTACTGGTCACGCAGGACCGTCATTTCACCAAATGGTTCGCGGTCGATCGCATCTACGAGGTACTTGGCGAATGGCTTTTCGTCAGTGAAGGCGAGTTCCATCTTCGACAACGTCGCCTTTCCCAACCCGCGTTTCATCGGGATCGAGTCGCTTCTTATGCCGGGCAGATGACGAATCTTGCGATTCGTTTGCGAGAACAATGGCGTGCAACCGACGCCATCGATGTCTCCCGCGAGATGAATTGGCTGGCGATGATGATCGTCGCGACGACGCTGTTTGGCGCTGACGTCGAAACCTCGGCCGAACAGGTTCGTGAGGCACTCAATGAGATTCTCGACCAGTTCGAGCGTTCCGTTCTTCCAGCAGCTGATCGCCAATATTTCAACGACGCGATGGCGCGCCTGGACTCAGTTGTCGACCGTATGATCAAGCAGCGCCGGGCGAGCGGCTGCGACCGGCCGGACCTGCTCTCGAGCTTGATGCTCGCCCAGGATTTAGAAAATGGTTCGGAGAAACTGAACGATCGGCAACTACGTGATGAAGCGATGACAATTTTCCTGGCCGGCCATGAAACCTCGGCCAACGCCCTGGCCTGGAGTTGGTATTTGCTGGCCCAACATCCTGCCGTGGAAGAGCAGTTTCATCATGAAGTTGATCGTGTTCTCCAAGGGCGCGCTCCCAGTGCCGATGACGTTCCCGCTCTCGAATTCACAGCGCGTGTTTTTGCCGAAGCGTTACGGCTTTATCCGCCGGTGTGGGCCATCGGTCGCCGCGCCATTCAGGAATGCCGCATCGGGGATACAATCATTGCCCCTGGTTCGGTCGTGATCTTGTCGTCGTACGTCACCCACCGCGACGCGCGCTGGTTTCGCGACCCCGAGAGATTTGATCCGGAGCGATGGACTCCCGAAGCCCGCTCGACTCGTCCGCGTTTTTCATACTTTCCATTTTCGGCGGGGAGCCGCGCCTGTCTCGGAGAAGGGTTTGCGGGCTTAGAAGGAGTCCTTTGTCTCGCGACCATCGCCCAGAAATGGAAGCTTCGACTCGTTCCGGGACAAACGGTTGTCCCACAACCGCAGTTGACTCTGCGCGCGCGAAACGGCATCAGAATGCAGGTCGAACCGCGTGTTTGACCGCACCCACATGTCTCCCTCCCTAAGCGAAGAAGAAATTAGCCAAATCAGGCATGATTTCAGGCGATGCCGATCAGGAACCGCCGACGCGATTGTCGACCTTCGCATGACGAAGAATACTGAGCTGATCCCGGCCATTGTTCGCGGGATTGTCTGGCGTTATGTGCGTGAAGAGACTCAACCTGCAGTCGAGCAAGCCACGCTTGAGACTCCACTGAGTTCACTGGGCGTCGATTCGCTTACGATGATGGAGATCGTCCTCGACGTGCAGGACGCCTTAAACGTAACGATCGAAGACGCCGATCTCAAACACATTAAGACGATCGGGGATGTAATCGAATTCCTGCAGCAACGGTTCGCCGAACTTCACTCCGAATCTTGAAGGCAGCGGCATCCCAAACGAATTCTCGCGGGCGAAAGCCGCGTTTGTAGATATGCGCCGAGTTGTGGTGACAGGTCTCGGCTTCATCACGAGCATCGGAAACAATCGTGACCGGGTCTTGCGAAGTCTTCGCGATTGCCAAACCGGGATCGAATACTACAAACCGCTGGAGAAGGCCGGTGTGCCAGTGCGCTTGGTCGGCACCGTAAAGGGCTTCGAATTTTCGGAGTTGCGTTCAGACGAATGGAGTTATCCGGCTGAGTATGAGATTTCACGCGAGCAGCTGCGCTCCATGTCACCGAATGTGGTCTACGCATTTTGTGCCATGCAGCAGGCAATAGCCGACGCGGGACTTTCGCCGGATTTGGTTTCACATCCTCGGACCGGCGCAATGTGCGCTTCCGCAGGGTCAACACGGCTAACCTACGAGTACCTCGAGATGATGCTCGAGAAAGGGCCCTACAGGTGCAATCCAATGGCCATGGTCGCCAGCGTTTCCGGAACGCTAAACATGAATCTTGTGGCAACGTTTCGCATTAAAGGCGCGGCCGTTGGCTTTTCCAGCGCCTGCTCTTCATCTGCCCATGCCCTGGGTGCGGCGTTCGACAAGATCAAAATGAACCGTCAGGACGTTGTTTTTGTTGTGGGGGCGGAAGACTGCGATCTCTTCAGTATCCTGCCGTTTGTTGGAACTCGTGCTTTAACCACACAGACGGATCCGACAATCAGCCCATGTGCATTCGATCGCAAGCGGGACGGATTTGCCGTGACAGGTGGCGCGGCAGTTCTGGTTCTGGAGGAACTAGATCACGCGCGCAAGCGAGGAGCACAGATTTACTCTGAAATGCTCGGCTGGGGCGAAGCATCGGACGGTTACAGCGTCATGGCGCCCGAGCCGGACGGCGACGGTTTGGCTCGCGCGATGATTGCGGCAATTGACGAAGCCAATATTCGCCCCGGTGAAGTCGACTACATTAACGCCCACGGGACGGCGACGGCTGCCGGCGACGCTGCTGAAATCCACGCAATCAGACGTGTGTTTGATTCGTGCAGGTCGCCCCATGTCAGCAGCACGAAATCGATAACCGGGCATGGCCTGTCTTTGGCAGGGCCCATGGAAGCAGCGTTCTGCTGTCTCGCGTTGAAGGAGAGATTCACACCGGTTTCCGCCCATATCACGGAACTCGACCCGGAATTTGAATCTGTTTCTGTGGTGACAGCACCTCTGGATTACGAGCCACGGGTAGCACTGACAAATTCCAGTGGATTCGGTGGCAGCAACGTCGCCGCAATTTTCCGGCGCTGGGACGAGGCGTAATGGCGAGCACCCACTCGTTTGCCTGATGAGCCTCGATGAATCGGACTGGTCTCCTTATCGCGTTGGGCGTCGCTTTCATCGCGGGCGGACTTTTTGCCATTTTCCCGCAGCTCGATCTGACCCTGGCGCGCTCTTTCTATGACAGCAGTTCAGGCCAATTCCGTTTGCACCCGGCCGGCGCCGCGGAGGTCGTGCGGTCCGCCGCCATGTGGATTGCCTGGGGCCTGGCCGTTCCGGCCTTCCTCGCGCCGCTCTGGAAGTTGATTCGCCCCCAGAAGCCGCTGCTTGTCCGCGGCCGCGCTATTCTTTTTTTGGTCACGACCATTTTCCTGACCGCCATTGTTTTGCCGAATGTGATTTTTAAATCGCACTGGGGCCGGCCACGCCCCATTACCACAGTGGAGTTCGGCGGCTCCGAAACCTTCCGCCCGTGGTGGGATCCGCGCGGGAGCCATCGTCACAACGGCTCTTTCTTTTCCGGGGAAGCGGCCACCGCCTTCTGGACCTACGCGCCGGCGGCCCTGGCCCCGCCGCCGTTCCGTGCGCTCGCCTTTGCCGCCGCCACGGTCTTTGGCCTAACGACCGGGGTTTTGCGCATGGCTTTTGGCGCGCACTATGCCAGCGATATTATCGCCGCCGGCGTCGCCGCCTTTCTGGTCGTCTGGGTCATGCACGGCCTCATCTATCGCTGGAAGCCCGATCGATGGAGTGACGAACGAATCGACCGCTGGCTGGCCGATGTGGCCCGGCAGTTGCGTTCGGTTGAGTCCTTCTGGTCGATTGCGGCAGCGGTCGCCGGCCTAACGATGGCGAGATTGATGGCGCTCCACTTTTCCGTGGTGGATTTCTTCCCGGACGAGGCGCGCTATTGGGCATGGGCGCAGACGCCCGCCTTCGGCTATTTTTCCAAGCCGCCGTTGCTGGCATGGATGATGGCAGCGACGGGCAAAGTCTGGGGCAACTCCGAAGCGTGCCTGCGCGCGGCGGCGCCCATGCTTTATGCCGGCACCGCGTTGATCTGCGCCGTCATTGCGCGGCAGCTCTACGACAAAGCCACAGCCTTCTGGGTGGGATTGAGCGTGGTCTTCGCCACTGGCCTTGTTTATTCCGCCCGCATCATTTCCACCGATGTGGTGCTGCTCTTCTTTTGGTCGCTCGCGCTTCTCGCTTATCTCAAACTCCTCGCTCGCCCGACTCTCGGGTGGTCGACTGTTCTTGGTTTCGCTCTCGGTTTGGGAATGCTGGCCAAGTACGCCATGATTTACTTTCTCGCCGGAGCGGTGGTGGCAAGCGTTCTAGATCCCGGCGCCCGGGCGCTCTGGAGCCGACCCGGACTTTGGTTTGGCCTGCTTATCGCGCTGCTGCTTTTTACGCCGAATCTTATTTGGAATGCGACCCACGATTTCGTTACCTTCCGGCACACACGGGGAAACATCGTCGGCGACGGATTCAAGTTCTCACCCCTTGGGCCACTGGTTTTTCTGGGGAGCCAGTTCGGCGTCGTTGGTCCGATTCTCTTTTCTGTCTTCGCTCTCGCTCTCCTTCGGCCCGGACGGTCGCAGTTCAATCGCGGTGACCGGTTGATGCTGGCCTTCGCCCTGCCGGCGCTGGCGGCGGTGACAGCGGCCGCTTTTTTTACCGGGACCGAGGCGAACTGGGCCGCGACCTCTGCCATTTCCATTGTCATTCTCGCTACCGCTGTGCTCGTTAGGCTAAAACAATGGCACTGGCTAAAGGTATCGCTGGCCCTCGGGCTTTGTCTCCAGGTCGTGTTGATGGTGGCCGACAGCGTGGCCGATCGCTTGAGCGTGCCGTTTCTGGCCAAGCCAGATGTTTATCATCGAACCATGGGATGGAAGGCCATGTCCGACATCGTCAGGCAGAGGGCGCAGACCAACGGCATTCGCAGCGTTGCCGCCGAAAATGGCGATGTCGTAGCGGAGCTTCTTTATTATTTACGCGACGATCCCTGGCCGGTTTTCTCGTGGAGGGCCGGACCGATTCCCCTGAACCAGTTCGACCTGGATCGTCCATGGACTGACGCGGTTCCTGAACCGGTTCTTTTTATTGCCGATCATCCGCCGCCCGCCGCTTTGACGCGCGCTTATTCGAGCCAGGAAAGTCTCCCGTCCGTGGAGGCGGTGACGGGTCCACATTCATCGCGCCAATTTCTCGCGGTTAAACTCTGGCGAGCGGCTCGTTAACGTTCGCGCCAAGGCTGCGGGCGATGTGCAGATTTCTCCGCGCGGCATCAAGGCTGGGCTCGGGTTCGGCGGGATGCTGCTGGCAGAGCCAGGTGTTCAGTCCGCGGCTGAGGCCAATGCGAAGAGGAATTCCGGCGCGAAAAACCGCGATGGATAACTTCGAGTCGGCCTCAAGAAATATCGCGACATCGAAGCGCGCGGTCTGGCGAATCCTTGAGCCCAGGGCGAGCGACGACTCGCCGCTCTGCCATGAAATGATTTCGTCCACGGCGGTGTTCTCTTTCCATCTTTCCCGCAGCGCGGCCTTCGTCAGGACAGCGACGTGATTGTCGGGACGTCCTTCTTTAATGGCGTGCACCGCGGGGAAGGCGGCGACGACGTCTTCCGGCAAATGGGGTGAGACGATCAAAACCCGGAACGGGTCGAGCCTGGAGAGATCGAAATCCCGCGGGAGAAAAACGCTACGTTGATCGCGCGCAAAAAGAATGTGCGGGCGCAGGGGCTTCCAGCGGTTGTGGGCCCAGAGCCAGTCGGCCGGCGAGGATCGAATTTGTTCCTCCAACACACGATTCATTTGTGCGGTGAGAAATTCGGGATCGTGATCGCCAGGGAAGATCAGCTCGGAAAACTTCAACTCCCAGCGGGCCAGCCCGGTGGTGGCGATCGCGATGGGCACAAGAGGAAGCCCAGCCCGAAGCGCCAGGCGCGCGGCCAGCGTGGAGCAGGAGGTGAGGCGTCCGAAGAGCGGCATCCAAACCCCGGCATAACCGGCGCCCTGATCAGAGAGCACGCCCACCACTCCGCCTTCGCGCAAAAATCGCACGCAACTCAATAATTGCGTGCGACGATCGAAAAGGGTGATTCCAGAATTGGTGCGCGCAGCGCGCACATGCCGATCAATGAATGGATTCTTTAGCGGCTGATAAACGGAGCCAAAGCGGTATTCCGGATATTTCTGTCCCAGATGGCTGTAGAGCTCCCAGTTCCCCGTGTGACTGATGAGGGCGATCCAGCCGGATTGTGCTCTTTCCTGCGGAATGTTCGCCGTCACTCGCTTCCAAATCTTCTCATGCGGCATGGTCGAGGCCTTGATGCCGGCGAGCAGATTGGCACCGAGCAGCTGAAAATGTTCGCGGTTTAGCTTCTGCAGATCGGCCTCGGATTTGTCGTGAACGAAAGCGAGACGCAGATTCGTTAGGGCGAGGTCGCGGCGCCGCCCGAGAAGGCGGAAGGCGATCTCGCCTCCTATTCGTCCCATCACGAATGCGACCTCAATGGGCAGAAGGCGGACGAGTCCTTCGCCCAGGCGAAAGACCAGGTAGGAAATGAGATGGAAAAACCGAATCGCGATTTTCTTCATCGGCACTGCGCCAGTGCGGGCTGTTTCTAAGCGACCGCACTCCTGGCCACGGCGCCAGCGCTCATTTCGCTCAACATTTCCTCGACAATCTGGGCCGTTCGTTCGGTGGGCAAGATGGGCAGCTCGGAACCGAGGGCCTGCGCGATAAGCGCGTAATCGCGGAGCATTTTTTCCTTCGCTTCCGCATCGGTGAGAAGGCGAAGCAAGGCCCGGGCAATCTTCTCCGGCTGGCACTGCAGCCCGATCAATTCGGGGACGGCTTCGCGTTGCAAAATGATATTAGGCATGGCGATAAAAGGAACCCATCGCCAGGACCAGAGAAGGCACCACTCGATTCGGCCGATGATGGAAACGTCATAGACCGCGACCTGCGGCGTCCCGGCGAGGACAGCTTCGAGTGTTCCGGTGCCGGTTTTGATGACCGCGGCGTCGGCGGCGAGAAGAAGTTCCCTCGCGCAGTCCGTGACGATTTCCACCGACGATGGGAAATATCGGCGGGCTTCTTCCTGCAACTCCCGTGGCACCGCCGCCACGAACCTGGCCGGCATCTGAGCTTTGACGATTTGCGCCGTCCCGGCCATGCGCGGGGCGAGCACGCGAACCTCGGAGGGCCTCGATCCAGGGAAGAGGGCAACCAGTAACTCGTTAGGGGCGAGCGCGAACTTCGCTCGAGCGGCCGCGGCTTCGCCGGGTCTTTCTGCCTGCTCCAAGGCCGGATGTCCCACCCAGTCCGCGCGGGCACCGGCCGCGCGCAGCCGTTCCGCCGACCAGGCAAAGGGAGTGGCTACGCGGGTCACGTAGGGAACAATGCCCAGCGCGCGCTCGCCGGTTCGCTGCCATGAGCCCGGCGGAAAATAGTAAAGCACGCGAATTCCACGCGCATGAAGGCCGGGGATGACGCGCTTATTGAATCCGCCCCAGTCACAAAGAATGGCGAGATCGACGCGATGATGATCGACAAAGTCCCACAGCCGATCCCGCAGCCCGCGGCAATGAAAGTAGATGCGAATGGCGGAGATCAGCCCGATGGCGCTGGAGTTCGTGCTGTCGGCGAGAAATGTGCCGCCGGAAGATTGGGCGACGACTTCGCGCAGGCGTTTGCCTCCAAGGGCGTGGATGCGCCGACTCGGGTCGTGCGCCAGCAACGTCCGCGCCAGCGCGGCCGCGTGGACGTCGCCGGAAACATCGCCCGCGATCAGCAGGATCGAGTGGGGCGAAGTTCCGGCGTTCGGCATGATAGTCATGCGCGGAATACGCGCGTTTCTTTGCATGCCAACTGTGGGATTGATTTCCAAGAGAAATATTGGGAAAAGCGGACGAGTAGTGGCATTGGCAGCCGCCGCTGAAGAAGGAACGCCGTTGCATTACATCATCGATATCCTGCGCTTCGGCGCGCCCTACCTGCGCCGACATTGGATTGCGCTCGCCGCCGGCATCTGGTTCTCCATCAGTTTCGGTCTTTCCAATGGCGCTCTCGTCTGGGGCACGAAGACGATTCTGGAGCGGTTGAGTCCGCCGTCAGTGGAGGCCAATCCCGTGCCCGGCCAGGAGCACCGTGACAACCTTTCGCGCATGACCCACCATGCCGTCGACGCGTGGTTGCCGCGCGTCGGGCGGGAGATTGATGCGGAGCAGGTCGTCGGTGGGCTGCTCTTCCTTCCCCTGCTGGTGGGCCTGCGCGGCCTCAGCCGTTATCTCAGTGCGTGGTCCATGGCTTACGTGAGTGAAAACGTGGTGAACGATTTGCGCTGCGACGTCCTGACGAAGCTGCAAAGCCTTTCCATGGATTATTTCAATCGCTCGACCATGGGCGATTTGCTCATGCGGGTGAATGGTGACACGGCCGCGTTGAATCAATGCCTCAGTGTCGGCTTCACCGATTCGATCAAAGAGCCCTTCACCATGATCGGTATCGTCATCGCTCTGTGCGCCATCGATTGGAAGCTCACGATTGCTGCGCTCATTCTGACACCGCTCTGCCTCATCCCCATCGCCACCCTGGGACGACGCGCCCGCCACGCCGCGGCCGCCGGGACGCGCGCGCGCATTTCGCAATCGAGTTTGCTGGTGGAAATGTTAAGCGGGATCCGCGTCGTCAAAGCGCTCAATCTGGAGAGCGAGCAAACGCAGCGATTCCGCGTCTTTTCCAAAGACCTCGTACGCTCGAGCATTAAAGGCGTGCAAGCGCGCGAAAAGATCAATCCGATCATCGAGACGTTTTCCATGCTCGGGCTGGGGTTGCTCATCATTTACGTTTTCTACAGTCATCGCACCACGCCGGAGATGGTCGCGTTCCTTTCCGGCATGCTTCTCTTCTTCTCGCCGGTGAAAAAACTGGCCTCGCTCCATATCCTGCTGCAGGAATCGAAGATTGGTGTCGACCGGCTGGCGCAAATCCTCACAGAAGAACCAAGTGTCCGGGAAAAGGCGGACGCGCGTCCGCTGCCTGGCTTGACCACGGCCATCCGTTTTCGCGGAGTGGATTTTGCCTACGACAAGCAACCTGTCCTGCAGGAGATCGATCTTGAAATCCGGCGGGGAATGAAGCTCGGCGTGGCCGGTGAGAATGGATCCGGCAAGAGCACGCTGGTTAACCTGCTGCTGCGTTTCTACGATCCGACGGCGGGAGTGGTGGAAATCGACGGAACGAATCTGCGCGATGCGCGTCTACCCGATCTGCGCAGATTGATCGGACTCGTTAGCCAGGAAGTGGTCATTTTCGATCAATCGATTGCCGGGAATATCGCTTGCGCCAAGCCGGGCACGACGAGGGAGGAGATTGAAGCCGCGGCCCGGGCGGCCGGCTGTCATGACTTCATTATGCAGCTGCCCGAAGGCTATGAAACGCGGGTGGGCGAGCGCGGCGTCTTATTGTCTGGTGGGCAGCGTCAGCGGATTTCGATCGCGCGCGCCTTCGTGCGGGATGCCCCGATTATCGTGCTCGATGAAGCGACCGCCTCTCTCGACGCCCGGGCCGAGGCGGAAATTCAGGCGACGGTCGACCGTTTGGAGGAGCACCGCACCGTCATCTGCGTGGCCCACCGTCTCTCCACCCTGGCCTCGATGGATTGGATTGTGGTCCTGGCGGCGGGAAGAATTATTGAGCAGGGGACCTATCATGATCTGCTTTCGGGCGACGGGTCGTTCGCGCGCATGGCGCGGCAACAGGGATTGACGGCCACGCCGGAGCGCGCGACGCCGGCGAAGCTTTCCACCTCGGGAGTCTAACGAGTGCGCCGACAGCTTGCGGGATTAGTTGTGCTTGCCTTGGTCGCGGGCACAGCCTGGTCGCAGGATGAGAGCGGACCAGCCCTGGATCGAATTGCCTTTGGCTCATGCAACCGCGATGACAAACCGCAGCCGCTTTGGAAACCGATTCGCGAAGCCAAACCCGATCTCTGGATCTGGCTGGGCGACATCGTTTACGGCCGGGCCGACGATTTGCCCGGGCTGGCGGCCAAATATCAACACGAGAAAGATCAGCCTGATTACCAGCTGCTGCGCCAGCAATGCCGCGTCATCGGCATGTGGGACGATAACGATTATGGCGTGAGCGACGGCGGAAAAGAGAACGCCAACAAGGTCGAGTGCCAGCGTCTCCTTCTCGATTTTCTCGGCGAACCGGCGGACAGCCCGCGCAGAAAACAGGCGGGGGTTTACACTGCTTACACCTTTGGTCCGCCGGGAAAACGAGTGAAAATCATTCTGCTCGACGGTCGCTATCACCGGGACGCGCCCGGCCAGCATTCCGATATGCTCGGCGCGGAACAATGGCGGTGGCTGGAACAGCAGTTGTCCGGCAGTGACGCCGACGTGAACCTGATTGCTTCGGGCATCCAGGTCATTGCCAACGAGCACCCCTTCGAGAAGTGGGCGGACTTCCCGCAATCGCGCCAGCGCCTCTTCGACCTGGTCGCAAAAACCGCTCCGCGAAACGTCATTTTTCTCAGTGGCGACCGGCATTTCGGCGCCATATCACGGATGAGCGATCCGCCTTTTCGGCAGCCGATCTACGACATTACCTCCAGTGGCATGACGCATCATGCGAAGGACATGTTCTTCCACAGTTTTAGTCGTGAAACGAATCGCTTTCGACGGGGCCAGAATTTCGTGGATCTAAATTTTGGGCTTCTTCAGTTCGATTGGGCGGCCGACCCACCCACGGTGTCGCTGCAGATTCGGGACAGCAACAACGCCATCCGGAACGAGGAGAAAATGACCCTGGCCGGCAAAGCGTCCGTGACTCGTTAGGCTGATGGTGGCAGGCGTGTCGCCTGCGCAGGCAGGGGCGATTGACTCAATCGCCCGGGCGGTTCGCGTCAATTATTCCAAAAACTCCTGGCGCAGGGACGCGTCATCCAATCCGCTCCCGCCGGCCATGGCCGGGGTGGCGACACGTGGTTCCCGCGTGAAGCCGCGCTGCGACCCGCGCACGAAATGCACGAGGTGCCGCACGTTGGCGTCGTCGATCTGCTCCATGTTGAGAAGAGCCGCTTCCAAGGGCAGGCGCGAGCGCATGAGAAGATGGCAGGCGCGTTTCAGGTTCAGGCGCGCTTCACAGGAGAAGCCGGCACGCCTGAGCCCGACGGAATTGAGGCCGCGCACCCGCGGTGGATTTCCGTCGGTGATTAAAAAAGGCAGCACGTCCTGCACGACCTTGGTCTTGGCCCCAACGATGGAGTATCGTCCGAGGCGCACGAATTGATGACAGCCGACTTCATTCGAAAGGTAGACGTGATCCTCCGCCACGATGTGTCCGGCGAGAGCCGCGCAGTTGGCGAAAATGCAGTCGTCTTCCACCACGCAATTGTGGGCAATATGCACACCGACCATGAGATAATTTCTCGAGCCGACTTGCGTAGCCATACCCTCACCAGTGGCGCGATGAACCGTGACACCCTCGCGGATCATGTTGTCATCGCCGATGAGCAGGCGGCTTGGTTCGCCGCGAAATTTCAGGTCCTGGGGCTCGCTTCCGAGCGTGGCGTGCTCGAAGACGCGGTTTCGTTCACCGAGCGTGGTGTCGCGCTTGATCACGGCGTGCGCGCCAATCTCGCAGCCCGCACCGATGGTCACGTCATCTTCGATCACAGCGTACGGGCCAATGACAACATCAGGGGCAAGATACGCTCGGGGGCTGACGACGGCGGTCGGATGAATCGTCACAGAGTCACGGTAGAGGTTTCCGGGCGCATGGGAAACAAAAACTGCATTTCCGCGCCTCCCGCGTATGCATTACCCACTGCGAAATGAAAATTGGCCTTGTCCTGGAAAATTTTGATCCCACGCGCGGCGGCCTCGAAAACTGGACATGGCAATTTGCGCGCCGGCTTCTCTCTCTCGGGCACGAAGCGCATATTGTGGCCTTCGACGCCTATGACGGAGCGGAAAAAGAAGGCGCTGTCCTGCACCTGCTGGAGAAAAGAAAGTCCCGGCTGGAACGCGCGTCGGCCCTGGCCGCGAAACTGCCCGCGATGGGATTCGATGTCGTGCACGACATGGGCATAGGCTGGGCGGCGGACATTATTCAGCCGCACGCCGGCTCGACCATCGCGCTGTGGGAACAGAATCTTCTTCGCATTCCCAAGTGGCGGCAGATTCGCTTCTGGCGAGAAAAACGTTATCGGGAACAGGAAGAAATCGAGCGGCGGCAGCACGCCAATGAGCGCGCGCTCATCGTGACGGTGTCCGAGATGCTCGCGCGTGAGTTTCAGTCGCTCCATCATCTTGCGCCCTCGCGTATCCGTGTCATCGCCAATGGCGTCTACCCGCAAAAGTTTACCCCTCTTGATCGAGAGAAATATCGCGCGGAGACGCGACGGCACTTGGGCGTGGGTGATGAAGTTCTTTTTCTCGGCCTCGCGCACAATCTCCTGCAAAAAAATGCAGAGGCGACCATTCGCGCCGCCGCGAAGCTGGCTGCGAGCGGCGTCGCTTTGCGTGTCGTCATCGGCGGCGGAAAAAGACCGCAGCGTTTCCTCAAACTGGCGAAGAAGCTCGGCATCTCGCATCTGGTCACATTTCTCGGAGTGATCGATCCGATTCCTTGCTACGCTGCCGCCGATGTGTTCGTTCATCCGACATGGTATGACCCGTGCAGTCTGGTCACGCTGGAGGCGTCGAGCTGCGGTTTGCCCGTCATCACCAGCCGTTGCAACGGCGCGGCCGAATTCATGACGGACGGAGTGGAAGGCTTTGTGCTCGACGATCCGGCGGATGTCGCCGCGCTGGCCGCGCGCATGAAAAGATTACTGGAGCCGGCCGAGCGCGAGAAAATGGGCGCGGCCGGTCGAGCCCTGGCCTTGCGGCACACATTTGACCAGCAGACCGCCAGATTCGTCGACTTGTATGAGGAGATCGTCTCCCGTCGCTAGATGATCCTGCCGAAGGGGCGAAAAGGAAGCTTGTCGGTTAACGACCCATCTGGTATCAGCCGCAGGAAATGCCCGGCAGTTATGCCACGCCGATCACAACTTAGGCTCGGCCCGACTTGGATTCTGCTTTTCATCGGTGCGGTCTGCGCGCAGCCCGGGCGAGCAGTGGACGTTCTGACCTGGCATAACGACCTCGCCCGCACGGGGCAGAATCTGTCAGAAACAACACTGACGCTGGTCAATGTGAATTCCACGGATTTTGGCAAACTGTTTGCCATTCCGGTGGATGGCCAGGTCTATGCACAACCGCTGGTCGTTTCTACCTTGAGTATTGCTGGCCTCGGCGTGCGCGACGTCGTGTATGTAGGTACGGAACACGATACCGTCTATGCGGCGGACGCGAACACTGGAGCAATCATCTGGCAGCAGTCGCTGCTGCCTCCGGGCGAAACGCCGGCCGATACTCAGGGCTGCACCGATTTAACGCCGGAGCTTGGCATTACGGCGACGCCGGTGATCGACCGGTCGAGCGGCCCGCACGGCACCATTTATGTCGTGGGGGCGAGCAAGAATGCGCAGTCCAGCTACTTCCAACGCCTGCACGCCCTCGATCTCACCACAGGCGCGGAAGAATTCAGCGGCCCCGTGACGATCACCGCGAGTTATCCCGGGATCGGGGCGGGCAGCCAGGGCGGGCAGGTCATTTTCGATCCTGCCAAATACACCGAACGAGCCGGGCTGGTTTTGAGTGGCGGGATCATTTACCTGACGTGGGCATCGCATTGCGATCATGGTCTCTACACCAGTTGGGTTCTGGGGCACGACGAGGCCACGCTGGCGCAAGTGAGAGTGTTGAACCTGACCCAGAACGGGTCGGACGGAGCGATCTGGTCTTGCGGTGCAGTCGCCGTCGACGCGAGCGGTTCTCTATATGCCATCACCGGGAATGGCACGTTCGACACAACGCCGGATCCCGCAGGGTTTCCGAATCAGGGCGATTACGGGAACTGCCTGGTGAAGATTCTCCCGGGCCAGAACGCCCTTCAGTTGATCGACTACTGGACCATGTTTAATACGGTGGACGAATCGAACATGGATGAGGATTTTGGTGCGGGCGGAGTGGTGCTGCTGCCCGATATGACGGATAGCGGCGGCCTGGTGCGACACCTGGCCGTGGGTGCGGGTAAAGACTCCCATATATACATCGCGGACCGGGACAACCTGGGAAAATTTGATTCGACCTCTAACGGAACGCTCTATCAGGATTTGCCGGATTCGTTAGGCGGCGCCAGGCACGAATTTGGCTCGCCGGCATACTTTAACGGAGCTCTCTACTTTGGGGCACACAACGATATGTTGAGAGCATTCAGCTTCCACCGTGCGCTGCTCGATTCCGTGGCCAGTTCGACCAGTGCGACGGGCTTTCCCTTCCCGGGGACGACGCCCAGTATTTCGGCTAATGGCCAGACGGACGGAATCGTGTGGGCACTGCAATACGGCAGCGTCGGAATCCTTCGAGCCTACGATGCGACCGATCTGAGTCGCGAGCTCTACAATAGCAATCAAATGGCGAATGGTCGCGATCAATTTGGCGCCGGAACAAAGTTCGCGGTGCCGACGATCGCCAACGGGAGGGTTTACGTGGGCGGATCGGGTGGCGTGGTGGCCGTATTTGGTTTGTTAGGCGCCCCAACGCCAACGCCCACACCGACTCCGACAGTCACACCGACTACAACTCCATCAGCCACGCCGAC
This sequence comes from Chthoniobacterales bacterium, assembly GCA_036498025.1. GTDB lineage: Bacteria > Verrucomicrobiota > Verrucomicrobiia > Chthoniobacterales > UBA10450 > JBBRDU01. The sequence continues at coordinate 713 of DASXIK010000080.1, read as the reverse complement.
ACCAACTCAGGTGAGCGGAAGTGGTACCGTCAACGGATCGAGCGGTCAGGCCAGCTTCAGCATAACCGGAGTAGGGAGGGTGACGGGCAGAAGAAACAGAAGCAAAATCACGGGAAGCTTCTCTTACAGCGACCCGGCAGTTCCTTTAACCTTTAGCGCAAAAAAAATCACCAGTGTGGCCCTAACCGGCAACCAGGCCTCTTTCACTGGCACCGCCAAAATCGCGAGAACCGGCACCACCCACGCCCAGAAGGTTAGCTTCACGGTGAACGTGTTGGATAACGGTGATCCTGGAACAAGCGACGCCTTTACGATCAGCGTGAGCAATGGCTATTCCGCTGGCGGCCGCCTGACGAGTGGCAATATTCTCATCCATTAAAATTAAATAAGGCTGCGATGAGGAAGCGCACGCCTCCAACCTTCCACTGACACCACCCATCCTATTCCGTTTCGCTCCGGCCCCGGAATGACGGGTCGAGCTGCCTGGCACGCTGGAAATGCTTTTGGGCATCGCCGTTCATGCCGAGGTTCTGCAAGCGCAGGCCCATGACCCAGTGATAAAGCGCCATATCGGGCGTGTCTTGATCGGCTTGGATTTCGTGCGCCTCGGCTGCCTCGGATTGGCCTAACGACCGCTCGGCTCCGGCGAGCAGGGCGTTGGCCAGCGCGAGATTGCGGTTGCGCCGGACGACGTCGCGCCAGACGGCCACGGC
>DASXIK010000079.1:0-5645 GCA_036498025.1 Chthoniobacterales bacterium | reverse complement strand
GATGAAAGCACGATGGGGCGTAATGGCTTTGGCAAACCCCCTCCGGTTCATTCTTGTCCTAGGGCCGCGCAGCCAATACACTCCTGACCCTATGGACAGCCCTTCAAGCCTTAGCCTGCGAGAGCGGCGTGAGGCCATCGTGCGCGAGCACATCGCAGCCGAGAACGCTCACGACATTTCCCGAGCGATCGCCACCTTTCACCATCCGCGTTACGAGGTTGCACCGTTCGGTTCCGCCAGCGATGGCGCTCAAGCGGTGCATGAGCTGCTGGCGGGGATGTTCGCGGGCTTTCCTGACTTTCATGTCGACGTGCCGCGGGTGCACTATGCCGATGAGGCCGTGGTGGTCGAAATGGTGATGACCGGGACCAATCAGGGCCCCTTTGCCGGGCTCCCGCCCACCGGACGGCCCATCGAGGTGCCGTTGGTGGGGATTTTTGATTTCGAGGGCGACCGGCTGATGTGTGAGAAGGTCTATTTCGACATGGCTACTTTGATGCGGCAATTACAGGCATGAGGAAGGTGCTGCGCTGTGAATGAAGGCGGTGAAACGATTGTGCAGTAGCGAGACGTTCGCACTGGAGGATGCGGTTGACGTGACGCTGCTAGGAGTTTGTAAAGAAAGGCTTTATTTCATAGTGCTAGACTAGAATCTTCTACACAAGTCTTTTGGACTGGTCGCTAAACTCCGAGTTGCAACGGTTTCTAGCAACCGAATCCGCGCATTGACCCTTTTTCGAAATTTGCACCAGAACCATCGGGGAAAGCGCGGGATCAAGGTCAAAGGTTGGCGCTACGCTCTTCCAGCCTCCGGGTTTCTGGTCTCCTGATCGATCACCGTCGGGGTGGATGAACGTAGTCGCATTTCTGAGAACCATCTTGTCTTATCTGATTCTGGCCTCACACTCAAGCAAGAAGGCCGCTACGGATGTTAGCCTTTCTTGGTAAGACTATGATTTTGCGCTTGAAAAGGGTAATCATCTTATGATTTAATGTGAGTTCGTACGAACATTGTTCGTTCGATTTCCTCACACCCCCCCACGCCGGTATTCCAAGGCGTAGCGCGGTCCACGGTTTCGCGCGAATGAAGTAGTGTCGGATCTACGAACTAGTCAGTGCTGGTTTTCAAGCTGCGCTAGTCTGGTTAGCAGAGAGATTGACGTATTAACAGTAAGATTGGCGGGAGAGCATCGGTACATGCAGGCCGGGAAATCAATTGCGGCGCCGGAAAATTGGCTGCGGTTGTGTCCGATTAAAATCTGCAGAGCCTCTCGTCAGGGAAGCCTACACCCGACCAAATGCTTACCAGAGCCGTTCCGCAACGCCGGCTTTGCAACTGTTGCAATCCCATCAAAACCGCAAACGAACGATTTAGATTTAACTGATACGACCAAGGTCATCCGCGTGCGGAATGCTGCAGTAAGAAAAGGGTTAAATTGCACCTATCCGCCAATGACTTCATTTGTGAAGACTCGACAGGCAAGCTCTCGCCACACGTTTACGTGAGAGGACTGACGAGGTTCAACTGCCCAAAATGCCCGCCTTATGAAAAAGCCCCATCTTAGCTTCTGGCAGATCTGGAACATGAGTTTCGGCTTTCTCGGGATCCAGTTCGGCTTCGGCCTTCAGCTCGCCAACATGAGCGCTATCTATGCGAAACTGGGTGCCCATCCCTCCAAGATCCCCATCCTGTGGCTCGCCGCCCCGCTGACGGGGTTGCTGGTCCAGCCGATCATCGGCGCGATGAGCGATCACACTTGGAACCGGTTGGGGCGCCGACGGCCCTACTTTCTGGTCGGGGCCATCCTGGCCTCCATCGCGCTGTTTTTCATGCCGGATGCGCCCGCGCTCTGGGTTGCGGCGGTCATGCTCTGGGTACTCGATGCGTCGATTAACATCTCCATGGAGCCCTTTCGCGCCTTCGTCGCGGATAAACTGCCCGGCGACCAGCGGACCATGGGCTTTGTCATGCAGAGCTTTTTCATCGGCATCGGCGCCGCGGTCGCCAACGCCTTGCCGGCGATCCTTTCTCATTTTGGCGTCACCGGCAATGCGGATAACGGCGTGCCGTTGGCGGTGCAATACGCTTTCAAACTCGGGGCCGTAGTTTTTTTCCTTGCGGTGCTTTGGACGGTCGTGACCTCACCCGAATACCCGCCCGAGGATATGGAGGCCTTCCTGCGGGCTAAACGGCAGCACAAAGCGTTTCACCTCGAACCCAAATTCCTCGCCTTCGGCGGCCTTGCCGGCGTGCTGCTGGGCGTCTCCCGGGGCGCGCTGGTGGAGCATGCCCTCACAATCTGGCACGTGCTGATCGGTCTGGTGCTCGGCGGCGTCATCGGCGCGGTGCTCAGCGGCCCGGAAGTCTCGACGGCGCTGCGCAAGATGCCCAAGACCATGCGGCGGCTGGCGGTGGTGCAGTTTTTCACCTGGATGGGCCTTTTCTGCATGTGGATGTTCTTTAGCCTTGCCACGGCCCAACAGGTCTTTGGAACGCTGGACCCGAAGTCCCCCGAGTTCGACAAGGGCACGGCCTTTGGCGGGCAGACCTTCGCCTGGTATTCCATCGTTTGTTTTCTGGTGGCCTTCATTTTGCCACCGGTCGCCAACGCCACCAACCGCCGCGTGGTCCATTCCGTTGCCCTGATCGCAGGCGGCTTGAGCCTGCTTGCGACCGGCTTCATCCACGACCGGCTGCTGTGGCAGTCCACGATGATCGGCGTGGGCTTGGCGTGGGCGTCCATCCTTTCGATGCCCTACGCGATCCTGGCGGGCGCGCTGCCTGCCGCTCGCATGGGCGTTTACATGGGCATCTTCAACTTCTTCATTGTCATTCCCGAGATCCTCGCCTCGCTCGCGCTGGAGCCGGTGGTGAAAGGGCTCTTCGACAACGACCCAGTCAAGGTCGTGATGCTGGGCGGCGGAAGTCTGATTTTGGCGGCAATCTTTACCCAGTTCGTTCCGGGAACCGGCACCCGGGAACCGGACGCCACCCTTGCGCCCGAGCGCGAGCCCGTTTTCGACAAAAAACTCAACCCGCAACGCTTGACGCGCCCGGAGCGTTCCTCCTAAGGCTCTCCGGTTGCCGGCCCTTTGACCATGCCCGATCCGCCTCTTGTCGCCCGTGTCGATCCGCACGCGTTGTTTGTTTCCGAGGCGGAGCGCCTGCGGTTCGAGCGCGAGGTCTTGCCGTCTTACCTGCGCCGCAGCCGGTGGTTCGCCGGGAAAGCCAGCGACGCGTCAAAGCTTTCGGTGAGTGAAACCATGCTCTTGGGCGCCAGCACGCATTGGGCTTTTGTGGACATCGACTACGCCGACGGCGGGCGTGAGACGTACCAATTGTTGCTCGCCGTGGTCACACCAACCGAGGCGGCCCGCCATCCCGAAGCCGCGCTGGTGCCTGATACGAAGGCGGACCGGGTACTCGTCGATGCGCTCCACTTTGACTTTGCCCGTGAGGCACTTTGGAAGCTGATGGCCACCGGGGGCGTGCGCCGCGGTGAGCGCGGCGAAGTGGCGGGCGTACCGCGTGCCGGGCTCGATGCAGAACTGGCCCGCAGGCTCCCGGCGAGCCGGCTCTTAAAAGTCGAACAAAGCAATTCCTCCCTTGTCTACAACGAGCGCGTCTTTCTGAAGCTCTACCGCAAGCTCGAAGCGGGCGTAAATCCGGATGCGGAACTGACCCGGTTCCTGAGCGAGCGGCAAGGCTTTGGGCACGTGCCGCCCTTTATCGGCGCGCTTGAATACCGCACTACCGATCGAGAGCCGCGCGTGCTCGGCTTGGCCGTGGGCCTAGTGAAAAACCGGGGCGATGCCTGGGCGTGGGCCCTGGCACAACTGCGCGCGCTGTACGAGCGAGCCGAGGGGTCCGCGGACAGAGAATTCCTTGCCCGCGTGCGGCAACTTGGCGCGCGGACCGGGGAAATGCATCGCGCGCTGGCCCGCGATGCGACGGACCCCGCATTTGCGCCGGAACCCTTGACGCTGGCGGACATGCGCGAAGTGGCGGATCGCATTCGCGCCGCTGCGCGTGAGCTTCCCGTCTTGCTCGCCGAGAAGGCTCCCGGGGCCTTTAGCGGTTCGGCTCGCCAACTCGCCTCCGCGATTGAGGGGCGCGCCACCCAACTTGCTGAGGGCACGGTGACAGGCGCCAAGATTCGAACGCACGGCGACTACCACTTGGGCCAGGTGCTCGAAACCGGAGACGATTTCGTCATCCTGGACTTTGAAGGGGAGCCCTTGCGGCCGCTGGCCTACCGCCGCCAGAAGCGCTCGCCGCTGCGCGACGTCGCCGGGATGCTGCGCTCCTTTCACTACGCCGCGCACGCGGTGCTTGTCGGGCGCGCGGACCGCGCGGCGTTGGAGCCGCGCGCGGAGCAATGGGCCGAAGACGCGAATCGCGCCTTTTTGGACGGCTGGCTGGAGGTGGCCCGTGGCACTGCCTTCCTACCGGCAACGGAGGCCGAAATCGAGCGGCTGCTAGACGCCTTCCTTCTAGAAAAGGTGATCTACGAAGTCAGTTACGAGCTTAACAACCGGCCGGACTGGATTGCCATTCCCGCGCTCGGCCTGCGACGAGCGCTACGGCTAGCATAAGCCGACGGAAATGACAAAGCGCAGCCCACGCGGTTGGCCTTCTCGGTTGGCTCGACGTCGATTCTGGCCAACCCATCTGGTCTGAGCAAGTCGCTTGCGAGCGTTTGGTTCGGTGTTTCCTCGGTCAACGCGCCCAAGCGTGCGATATCCAACGGCTTCAACATGGTTTTCAATGTGAACCTGCTCCGGTGGGGGTATGGCTGCTCACGCCAAACAACCGGCACACATGTTCGGCCCGCTCCGGCGTACCGGTTAGTTCCAACAAAGGTACGAAAAGCGACACGGGCATTTGGACAAGTTGTCCTATGACAAGGCATTACGCCTTCGCAGCTGGTACGCTCCAAGCCGCTCACTTTGGGGGCCTGATTCCCCGTTGCCCACCGAGGCGGCCCGTGTGAAGCGGTGCGTACGCTCGATTCCCTATTCGTCGTGGAATCGATGGGCCGCTGGTGAATGGCTCCCCAAAAGTTCTTCAACCGCTGGCTCGAAAAATACACACTGAAACCATCCTCGCCTGGTTGGCGGGGCGGCGAAAGCCGCGTCGCACCACCCTGGAACGGATCGCGGCGGTTCTGCAGGGGCAAACCCACGGCGGATCTGCGCGGTGATCGCCCTTTGTGAGGACCGCTGAATTGGTTTCGACGAACCGGAGCGCTTGGGCGTAGGGACTCGAAGCACGCTTGATGACAGGGATATTGACCCCACTGGCCCGCGCGAAGGCGGGGGGTCCTAAAGTACGGGGCGAGGCGGACGCTCTAGTGTTACTCCGTTAACTCGTTGATGGGCAAGTGGGGTAACGGGAGGGGCGCTGCGATAAGACCTACCAAGCCGGAGCGCCTGCGTGCGGAATTTTACCTTCTTAGTCTGGTCTTGGCACTCCTTTGGGCAAAATCACCCTTCCAGCCTCGTTTGTAGCCACAAATGAGGTTGGAAATCGCCGGTTTTGCGCGTTTGGGGAAATGGAGAAGACGGTTGCGAACGAAGCCAGAAGACCTTGACGGAGGCGAACGCGTTCTCATGGCGCCACTTGCTCATGTTGGTGCCGATCT
>DASXIK010000078.1:0-4531 GCA_036498025.1 Chthoniobacterales bacterium | reverse complement strand
CCCTTTGTCTTTATTCCCTTACAGATTTAAGAGCCCTTAATCCCCACAGATTCGGAATTTTCACCACGGATTGCGCGAATGACACGGATGAGAGTCAATCCGGCCCCCATTATTCCGAGACTCCAACACTACATTTCCCTTTCCCATCCGTGCCATCCGTTTAATCCGTGGTAAGAAATCCGCTCCTTCTTTCTGTGAGTTTGCTCGCGTGATCTGGCGCGCACGCGTAGTCTGTCGGCAATGATCGCGCTAAAGGATTCGCTCGGGACGGATTTCGTCGAGCGGGTCAGGACCATTTTTTCTGAGACCGGTCTGCTTTCCAAATCGAAGAATTTTGAGTTTCGTCCACAGCAACAGGAGATGGCGGTGGCGGTGGGGCGGGCGCTCGAGGAAGAGCGCCATTTGGTGGTCGAGGCGGGGACGGGCGTGGGGAAATCGCTGGCTTATTTGGTGCCGTCGATCCTGTTCGCTCTCGAGCGAAATAAAAAGGCGATCATTTCCACGCAAACGATCAACCTGCAGGAGCAGCTCTTATATAAAGATATCCCTATCCTGCAGAAAATTTTGCCGGTGGAATTTGACGCGGTCCTCATGAAGGGCCGGCAGAATTACCTCTGTCCCCGGCGGCTGGAGCGAGCTCTGCAGCAATCCAACGAACTCTTCACCACCGGCGAGCAAGGTGAGCTCCAGAAGATCGCGGAATGGGCCCGGGCAACGCGCGATGGCTCCATGAGCGATTTGAGCTTCGAGCCGGACCCGAAAGTTTGGGCGCAGGTTTGCAGCGAGGCGCACATTTGCACGAACAAGACCTGCGGGCAGGGCCCCGGTTGTTTCTATCAGCAGGCGCGCAAACGTTACCTCTCAGCGGATATCGTCGTCCTCAATCACAATCTCCTCTTCACCCTCCTGGGCGAACCGGCGGAGCAGGCCGGGCGCGAGAGCGGCTTTCTTTTTCCTAACGATTTCATCGTCTTCGACGAAGCGCACACCGTCGAGCAGGTCGCCTCCCGCCATATCGGCATCGGCGTTTCCCAATACGGTTTGAAGTCGGCCATTCAACGGCTTTACAACGCGCGCACCAAGAAAGGCCTCTTCACGCTGACGCGGGATGCGTCCGGAGTTATTCTCGCGGCTGACCTGGTGGATGAAGTGGAACGCTTTTTCCGGCAACTGGAGGAGCGCTGCGATTTTGCCAAAGGCCGCGAGTTCCGCGTGCGCCAACCCGAATTCTCGCCCGACACGATCACGGCGCGGCTCCTCGGCTTGCAAACGCGCATCGCGGAAGTGGTGCGCAAGAACGACGATGAATTTCTCAAAGCGGAGATGCAGGAAATGGGCCGCCGCATTCGGGATACCCGGGTGGGGATCGCTGCCTTCCTCGAGCAGAGTGAAGAAGGCCACGTTTACTGGGTCGAGCGCACCGGCAAGACGGCGCAGTTTTTGTCGCTCAACGCCGCGCCTGTCGACATCGCCTCGCGTCTGCGCAGCATGCTTTTTCGGGAGAACTGCTCGTGCATCCTGACCAGTGCGACGCTGGCGGTGGGCCGGGCTGACCTGGCTTATTTCCGGAAGCGGATCGGCGCGGAAGAAGCGGAACCGGTGCGACTGGGCAGTCCATTCGATTATGCCAGACAGATGAAGGTTTTCATCGTGCAAAACATGCCCGACCCGCGGGGCGCGAAATATGAGGAGGCCCTGGCGGAATGGATCTCGCATTTTGTCGAGGAAACTGACGGTCGCGCGTTTGTTCTCTTCACCAGCTATCGCGGGATGCAGCAGGTGGCCGCCCGGCTGCAGAATTTCTTCGTGAGCAAGAAATTGAATTTGCTGGTGCAGGGCGCGGGGGCGCCGCGCGGGAAATTGCTCGAACAGTTCAAGACCACGCCGCGCAGTGTCCTCTTTGGCACGGACAGTTTTTGGATGGGAGTGGATGTGCCGGGTGACGCGCTTTCCAACGTGATCATCACGCGGCTTCCTTTTGCCGTGCCTGATCATCCTTTGATCGAAGCCAAGCTGGAATTGATCGAGCAGCGCGGGGGCGATCCGTTTACGGAGTACTCGTTACCGGAGGCGGTGTTGAAGATGCGGCAGGGGGTGGGCCGCCTCATTCGCACTAAGAGCGACCACGGGATCGTGGTGATATTGGATAACCGGATCGTGACCAAGACGTATGGGCGCTCGTTTTTGCAGGCTTTACCAAAGTGTCCGGTGAAGATTATTTGAACGACCTGGCGGTATGAACGGGTCAAAGAACGCGTCACCGCCAGGGCAAGGTCGGCGGACGACCTGGAGGTGAATACTTTGGCCGACAATCTGAAACGGAATTGGAGCTATCTCGTCGCCGGTGCCGGGACTTTTGTGGCTGGAATGATCGTTGGCCACACGCTGTCGTCAGCGCCCGCGAACTCTCCAGCGTCTGCGTCATTGGCGATCGCTGCGGCCACGTCGACTCCAGTCTCGAAAGCGGCTGCTGCCGAACTGAGCGCGCCGGTTGCCAACGGCGAAAAGCAGGCAAATGGCCGATCAACTCAGGATCTGATCAACGAGTTCCGGCAGGGGCTTGCTCAATCGTGGGGCCGGCACGGATTTGCCCGGCTCGATAATCTTTCGACCGAGATCAACGAAGGCAACGTTCGCGAAATGATGAGTTTCGCGCAAACACTCTCGAAGCGGGACGAGAGGACTGGCATGATCTTCACGGTGCTGGGCCGGTGGGCGGAATTCGATCCGGCGCAGGCGATCGCCGTCGCGCAGACGGTGGGGAGCGGCTATGAGCGCGACAATGCCATTCGTAGCGCGGTAAGCGGTTGGGCGGAAAAGGATGCTAACGCCGCGCTCGCGTGGGCCCAACAGTTGCCGCAGGGCCGCACTCATGACCAGGCGGTTCAGGCGGCGCTGAGTGCGGTGGCCAACAAGGATCCGCAGGCCGCACTTGGCGTTCTTCAAGCCATGCCCTCCGGAGGGGGGCGCCAGTATTCCGCTTACTGGAGCATCTTCAATCGCTGGGCGGGGATGGATATCGCGGGCGCGGCACAGCAAGCGTCCCAGCTCAAGCCTGGCTCCGGTCGGGGCACCGCCTTGCAGGCAGTCGCTTCGACGTGGGTGGATCAAGATCCCGACGCCGCCTTTGCCTGGGCGAATTCATTGCCGGCTGGAAATGTTCGCAAGGAAGCTTTGCGCAGCGTTCTTTCGAATTGGACCTATCGTGACCCGGGCAAAGCCGCCGAGGCGGCAATGAGTTTGCCGAAAAGCGCCGCCCGCGACCAGGCGATCGGCGAATTGGCGCAACGCTGGGTGGACAGCGATCCCAAGGCTGCTTTCGCCTTCATTCAAGGTTTGCCTGACGGCGAAGCGAAAGATGAGGCGATCGGCAACGCGGTGCAGTCGTGGGCGCAATTTGATCCGACGGCCGCGGCGGAGTATGTGGCTTCGTTGCCCGCCGGTCGTTTGCAGGACCGCGCCATCAATTCGGTGGCGTGGCAGCTGGGGCAGAGCGATCACCAACTGGCTCTCGAATGGATCGGGAAGCTGCCGAAAAACGACGCGCGAAAATCGGCGCTGACCCGGGTCTTGGCGCAATGGACAGACGCGGATCCTCGGGCCGCAGCGGATTATGCGGCGCGCGCCTCTGACGCCGGGGAGCGCAGAAATTTATGTGAGAATGTGGCCAGCAGCTGGGCCCGGAGCGATGCCGAATCGGCCCTGGCTTGGGCGCGCAATTTGAGCGATCCGGGCGTGCGTGATGCCGTCATGCCGGGGATTATTTCCGGGATTGCGGAAGCGGATCCCGGCCGCGCCTCGCGCATGATTGGCGAATTACCGGCGTCGGTTCAGATCAATGCCACCGGCACGGTGGCTTCACAATGGGCGGGAAGCGATCCGCAAGGGGCCAGCCAATGGGCCGGCACTTTGCCGGAAGGGCAGGCGCGCCAGACGGCTTTCGGAAATCTCGTTAGGCGATGGGCCCAGAGCGATGGTGCGGGCGCGGCCACCTGGCTCGGGACTTTACCGGCGGGAGAATCGCGGGAAGTAGCCGTGCGCGATTTTGTTCAACAAATCGGCTACTCGGATCCGAGGACGGCGGTGAGCTGGGCACAAACCCTGGCCAATGAAAATAACCGCAATAGTCAGGTAGAGAATATAATCAGAAACTGGATGGCCAAGGATTCGAGCGCGGCGACCGCCTGGGTGAATGCGGCGTATCTTCCAGACGAGGTAAAGGCGCGACTTTTGCCCAAATAGAAAAATGTTCACTTGAACATATATTCGTTTAATCTTATTTTGATGTTGTGAACCGGTTCGCTCTTCCGCTTTTCGCAGCCCTGATGGCCCTGGTTCTGGGGATAATCATTGGCCGATATTCTGTTTCCCCGGGCAACGCCGGGCCGCGCCCTTCTGCTCCTGCCGTTTTCGCCGAGGCCAGTCCGCTGAGCAAACCTGTGATCATTCCGCAGTCTGCGCCGGGCCAGCAGCCGGCGGAGGTAACCATTCCCCTGGGGTCAAATCTGGCCGAAAACATCAAGGCGGCCCT
>DASXIK010000077.1:0-1753 GCA_036498025.1 Chthoniobacterales bacterium | reverse complement strand
GCGAGCGCGAGCGGGAGCGCAACTAATGTGATCTGCAGTTGATCGGGCAGAAATGTTCTGGTCCGGCCGATGCGAATGTCGCGCGCGTGGATGTGACGAAGAAAATCCAGGGAGATGAAATCGTGATGCCATTGCCAGATAAAATTCGGGAGGAAGATTAGGAGGGCGAGCGCGGCCCCGAGCCAGAGATATTTGCTGCGTGAGTGCGTGCGAAGATCGCCCACCAGGACGCCGAGAGCGATGCCGGCGACCAGAAATGGCATGCTGTATTTGCTCAACATGCCGAAGCCAATCGCCGTACCGACGGCGAGCCACCAGCGCGCATTCCCGGTGCGGCACAGCTTGATCATGAAATAGGCGACCCCCACCCATGCGAGATAATCGAATGACACGTATTGCATGAGGCTACCAATGGCGAGGACGATGGGCGTCGTGGCGGCGGCGGCGAGAAGCTGTGCGCCGCGAGTTCCACCGAGCTCTCGCGCCATCAGCCCGGTGAGAACGATTGCGGCCGCGCCTGCGAGCGAGGCGAAAAAGCGAAAACCGGGCAGCGACGTCCCGAAAAAGTGCAGAGACAACCAGCCGAAGAATGGCGTGACCGGCGGATAAGCGACATATCCCCACTCCAGGTGGCGCGCATCATCCAGCGTGGCGAGCTCGTCGCGATGGAAGCCGTAACGGCCGCCTACCAGGTAATGCACAACCACGGTTGTGGCTGCCAGTGCAAAGAGCAGCGCCGTCCCGGAACGGTCGCGGCGCGCGCGCATCAAGCTTTGGCCAAGGCGAGGATTTCGCGATATTCCTCAGCGCTTAAACGGTGGACAGAAAGGCGCGATTGGCGGACCAGGGAAATATCTTTCAACCGTCGCCTCGCTTTGATTTGGTCCAAGGCCACGGGATCGCGCAGCGGTTTGATCGGGGCCAGATCGACCGCACTCCAATCGCCTTCTTTCGCGGTGGGATCGGGATAAGCGGCGCGAATTACTTTTGCTACGCCGACGACTGCTTTGTCGGTGACACTGTGATAAAAGAGAACTTCATCACCCACACGCATGCTGCGGAGATTGTTTCGCGCGGTAAAATTACGCACACCGGTCCAACTGGTCTTCTTTTCTTTGACCAGATCGCTCCAGGAATACGCATTCGGTTCTGATTTCACGAGCCAGTAGTTTTTCATTTAAGGTTCTTCGTCATTCTGAGGAAGTGGAGGGATCCCGGTGCGCTACTTAAATCTCTCACCTCGTCCGAGCCGGACTGGCGTTTTCGCTCGGATGACAATCAAGGCTTGGGCGGTTGAGCGCCAGGTGTGTTTGGCGGTGGCGAACCTTGTGGTGGTGCGCCAGGTTTGGCTTGTTCGCCCGGCTTGGGAGGAGCAGCGCCCTGCTGCTCGCCGCCGCCCGGGAGATCTTCGTCAGGAGCAGCGTGCAGATCGGCTTCGACGAATGATCCGGGATGGCTGGCCAGTTCTTTGCGTAAAGCCGCGATCTGTTCCTTGGTAACCGGGCTGCCGTGGTTTCCCCACTCCTGTCGCTCATAAGTCAGGACATCGGCAACCTTTTGGTCACCCAAGCTCTCCCACGGTTGCATGACGGCACTTCCGAACTTTTGGCCTTTCACCGTGATCGGACCTTGCAAACCCTTCATCACGACCATGGCGGCGCGACGGGAGCCGCCGTTGGTAATTTCAGAACCGGCAAGCGGCGGATATCCCTGACTTTGCGATCCGAGTCCACTTGCTTGATGGCACACCGCG
>DASXIK010000076.1:0-6584 GCA_036498025.1 Chthoniobacterales bacterium | reverse complement strand
AGTGTTTCCTCCGGGGGCGTTGAGGACAACCACGCCGCGACGCGTGGCGGTTTCAACGTCCACGTTATCAACGCCCACCCCGGCGCGGCCGACAGCGCGCAATGCCTTGCCCATCTCCAGGACCTGCGCGGTAATTTTTGTTTCGCTGCGGACGATGACCGCGCTGAAGTCGGGAATGATCTTCAGCAGGTCGGCCTCGCCCAAGCCGGTCTTGACAACAACGTCGAGGGCATGGTCGCGCGAAAGTTCTTCAATTCCGCGAGGAGAGATGGGGTCGGCTACCAGGACTTTGGGGCGATTCATAGGATCGAAAGCGATTAACGCCCAACGCTCAACGCTCAACGTCCAACGCTCAAGGCTGAATTGTTACGCCGGACCTTGGAAAGGAAGGACTCGTAGGCGTCAAAACTTAATTCTTAAAACTTAAGACTCCTAGCCAAAGATGAGGAGTTGAATCGATTCGGGTAGTTGGGAGGCAACGTTCGTGGCCACGCTGCCACGGAGGAGCTTGGCCATGGCGGGTCTCTGGGAGGCGCCGATGATGAGAAAATCGACGCCCAAGGTAGCGGAGAGATCGAGAATGGTGGTGGCGGTATCTTCGCTCACTGCGTAGACCGGTTGCACGGAGATGTCGCGTTCGTTGCCAAATTTGATCATGAGCGACATGATGGCGTTGGCTTCGGGATCATCCTGCCATTTGGGCCGGCCGCGGGCGGTGGGGCCGCCGGTGTAGTAGACCGCCACCTCCTTGACGTAAAGAACGTAGAGGCAGGCATCGCGCAGTTTGGCCTCGTCGAGGGCGAAGGCGAGCACATTGGTAATGCCGCGGGCTGCGACCATGATTTTTTGGCCTTCGCCCAGGCGCGCCTGCATGGTGGCGGGCAGGTCCGGCGTGACCATGGCGGCCACCTGCCGGTGCAATGTCACGGTCGTTAGGCCAGAACGCTTTTGAGTGTAGGCGCGCAAGGCCAAGCCGCCGGCGACGACACAGACCACGAAAAAGAGCGCGTCCGGCTTGGTGTGGGCAAGGGTGACCTCGACGACGAAGAGGATGACAAAGGTAATGCCAAACAGGATTCGATCGTGGATCTTTACAGGCAGCGCGCGATTAAAGCAGCACGACCCGATATTGACGGTGATGGCTCCGACTACACCAATGGCATACAAGCCGGCCAGGGCGGTGAAACTGGCCGTGGAAACGAGGACGACGATGGGCAGGCCCACGGCGATGACCAGCGGGATGGTCGGGACGCCGTGTCGGTTTAGCACCGTGAACTGGGCCGGCATTTCCCGGTCTCGCGCCACCATGTAGAGCAATCCAATCATGGCGACGATGGCGGTGTTGGCCGCGCTCAAGAGCAGGAGGAAGAAGACGATCCCGACGATCCAACCCAGCGCCTGTCCGAAGACGGGACCGAAACTGGCGTTCCCGAAATACTCGGCAATGAAGCGCAACATGTCTTCACTGCGCGCGCTCATGGCCTCGCGCACAGACAGGATGCCGCCGGGTGTTTGCACGGGCGCGCTGGGATTCATCGAAAGCATGGCCCAACCGAGAAGGGCGGTGCCGAGCACCACTTCCACGGCGACCGGCCAGATTGCCCTGGCAGCCTCGCGCCCAACCTTCGGGTGGTCGAGCGTTGAGCCGGGATCGAGTTTCATGACACCGGTCAGGTTGGCGATGGCCTCCACACCGCTGAGGGCGAGGATGACGCCCACGAACTGCACCCAGACGTGCGACGTGCTTTGGTGCTGCGGCTCGAGGAACCTGGTGGTGAGATGCGGGGCGCTAACCGCGATCAGAACGATGACGACGATCACCGTCGGGACAGACAGGAGAACGGCCAGGCTGCCGCTGTGCTTGGGGCCGAAGTAATTAATCCACCCCATCATGAAGAGAACGCCCACGGTGGAGAGGACAATGTGCTCCTTGAAGAAGGGGATGTTGAAGTAGCTCAAGGCCGACCAGCCACTGAGGGCTGCCGTCACCGTCAAATCGGCCACCAGCAGCAGCGCGCCGACCACGGCGAGCAACCGGCCTTGCGAACGCGCCGCCGAGTAAACGCCGCCGCCGTCCGGAAAGTATTTGCAGATCTCCGCGTAATTAACCGCCACCAGCCCGGTGAGGATGCAGACGGCCAGGATGATGGGTAGCGAGGAGAATCCGGCGGCCACGAAAGCCAGTCCGATGACGTAGGCTTTGCTCGTGCCCCAATCCCCGTAGAGTAGAGCGGCGGCGCGTTTCCAATCTACGTTGCGTGGCCGATGAACGCCGGCGCTTCCCCCAGACAGAATGTCGGCCATGGCTATACCGGAGAACTGTTCATGATGCGGGTCTCGCCTGGCAAGCTCTATCTCCTCACGGGGCCGGGCGCGCCTGCAAATGAACGGCCACCTCTATCTCCGCTGTTTGCGGAAACATGTCGAGCGGTGTCACCGATTCGATGGTGAATCCCTCCTGCAAGTCGCGCAGGTCGCGGCCCAGGGTGGAGGGGTTGCACGAAACATAGATGAAAGTCTGCGGGGCAAGAGCGAGAATCGCGTGGCGGACCGTCTCCGGTATTCCGGTATCCGGAGGGTCCGCGATGAGGGTGACTCTGTTCGTCGGAGCGTCGGGAGTATGGCCCGGCAGATCGATGAGGACACGTTCCATGTCTCCCGCGCGATATGTTTCCTTGCTGGTGGCACTCTTCTCCGCCTCTTGAATGGCAAACCGGTCCCAATCAATGCCGATCACCCGCTCAAACTTTTCGAGCAGCGCTTTGGCGAAAAAACCGGCGCCGCAGTAGGCGTCAATGAGCAGATCCTGCCGCGGAGGCACGAGCTGGACTACCAGCTCGCGCAAAGCGCTGGCGACATCGTCGTTAGCCTGAACAAAAACGCGTGGACCTTCGGCATCGGCGCGCAAGGTGTAATGTCCATCGCGCACCCGGGAAGACCGCAGCCGGGTCAGGCTGTCGTTCACTTCCTCCCGGGCGATGGGGCAGCGCTCGATGTCGATCAGGCGGTGGGAGTCGCGATGGAAGAAGCCCACGACACCGTCTTCTGCGTGCACGGTGATGCGGTTGCGATAGGCGTAGCTTCGCGGCGAGGGAATAATGGGTCGCATGGGAACATCCCGAAGTTTCCCGATGCGCTGGAGAACGTCGCGCACCTGTCGCCACTTGATGGCGAGTTGTTGCTCATAATCGATGTGTTGGTAGCTGCAGCCGCCGCATCTTCCGAAGTAGGGGCACTCCGGCGTGACGCGGTGAGCGGAGGGTTCGAGAATGGCAAGGACCTCAGCACGGGCGAACTTCTTTCTCTCGCGCAGGATCTGTGCTTCCACCTTCTCGCCGGCAATGGTGAAAGGAATGAAGACCGCCTTGCCGTTTTCGCGGGCGACGCCTTTGCCGCCGTAGGCGACGTCCTCAATTGTCAGTTCAACCTTGCGCAAGGAAGGATCATCGCGGTTCGGCGAGCGAGGTGCTACTGAAAATGTGGAGGGACTAGCTGGCCCGGGCTGCCGGGACGAGAAACCCAACCCGTCTCTCCGGGCGCGTCAGCCCTTGGCCGCGGCTTCTTCCTTTCGCATCACCCGGTCGATGGCCGCCTCGAGCTTCTCGAGCTTTACCGGTTTGACCAAGTGCTCGGAAAACCCGGCCTGCAAGCTCTTTTCGATATCGCCGTTCATGCCAAAACCACTGATGGCGATCCCACGGAGCCCGGATGCGGCGCGCAAACAGGCCATCAATTCCATGCCGGTCCCGTCGGGCAGGGCAATATCGCTGATGAGGAGATCGAATCGATCGCGCGCGGCTGCCTCCATGGCGGAGCGCATGTCGTGGGTGGCGGTCAGAAGGTGACCCCGATGAACGAGCAAGCGTTCCAGCGCCGCGCGCGTGTCGTGATGGTCGTCCACCAGTAAAATGCTGAGGGCGCGAGCCGGCGCTGAAATAACCGGCGACTTGGCGGGCCGGTTCGCTGGAGGTGACACAGTTTGCAAAGTAAGAGTAAAGGTCGAGCCATAGCCGCGTCCCTGGCTGCTGGCCACGAGCGAGCCGCCGTGCGCATCGGCGAGCGCCTTCGAGATGGACAATCCCAGACCGAGGCCGCCGAAGCGCGATCGCAGGGATTGCTCGCCCTGTTCAAAGGGATCGAAGATCCGGTCGATGATCTCGGGTTCTATTCCGATGCCGGTGTCGCGGACGCTAATGGTCAGCGTTTGCGGCGACGGATTGGCTGTCACGATGTTGATTTCGCCATTTTCCCCCGTGAATTTGATGGCATTCTTCAACAGGTTCCAAATGATCTGCTGGAATTTCGTGGCATCGGCGGTGACGTGATGCGCTTCGGCGCGCAGGGTCAAGTGGACGCGGATCTTTCTGACTTGCGCTTCCGCTTTATAGATTTCCACCACTCGTTGAATCGCCTGGTGGGCATCGATCTGATCGAAATTCAGGCGGAGCTTGTCCTTGGCGATGCGGGTCAAATCCAGCAGATCGTCAATCAGCCGGCTCTCAAGCTCGACGTTGCGCCGGATCATGGAAAGTGCAGCCCTCGAGTCGTCCGACAGAGTGGAAGCGGTTTCAAGCACCTCCAGCGCTGCCATTACCGGCGTGAGCGGAGTGCGCAGTTCATGCGAGAGCATGGCCAGAAAATTGTCCTTGGTTCGGTTTGCCGCTTCGACCGCTGTCTTTTGCTCCTCGATGACGGTTTCGGCTCGGCGGCGTTCCGCCATTGCCGCAGCCAAGGCCATGGCGGTGATCGCGAGGACGGCGGTCCGTACCTGTAAGATGAGAAGTGACTGATTTTCGGTTTCGAGCACGAACGGCCCCGACCGATGCAGCGTTCCCCAAATGGCGATGCTCGCGAGAATGAAAATCCCAGTGGCCGTTTCGCGCGGAGTGAAACGAAAAGCCAGCCAGATCAGAACCGGCCCGTAGAGGAACGCGATCGGATAGTTCTTCGCGCTGGTCGGGAACCAGCCGCCGAAACTAAATTCAGCGATGGCGAACAACGCAAATAAGAGCAGGCTCACCTCCACCATTTGCCGGAGCGTTCTTCGCGGTGTCGTCGCGACGCACCAAAGCACGAGGAACGGAGTCATCACCAGGCCGCCAGTGACGTCACCCAGCCACCAAGTCAGCCAAATCGCCTTGTAATTGCTCCACTGGGCCAGACCGGCGAGCGCGAGACTGGTTACGCCGAGAGTTGGACTGATGAGCGTGCTCGTGACGACCGCGAGCGCGAATTTGAAGACGTCCTGCGAGCGTTCGAAGGCGTGAACGCCGCGCGCGAAACGGTTGATCAGCCATGCGCCGCAGAGTGCTTCCAGAGTGTTGCCTGTGGCCACACAGAACGACGTGCCGATATTGCCCGTGATAATGGAGTTAACCACCAGCGCGCCAATAAAGACTCCGGGCCACAAGCGGTAGCCGAAGATCAACAGTGCGGCCAGGGCAATTCCCACCGGGGGCCAAACCGGAGAGGCGCTGGCATTTAAGGAAGCGAGCGTAAGGCTCAACCTGGCCGTGATGAAATAAAGCAGGGCCAGGCCTGCAATGGCCAGCGGAGTTGAATAACGTCGCAAAAACATCGGGCGCGTCACTTGCGAACTGCAGCTATTTTTAGGCCACCTGTGAACCAGGTCAACAGGGAATGGCGAGCCTACCGAACTGCCGGCTGGCTCGAAAAGGGGAAGCTTAAAGCAAACGCTTAACGCCCAACGTCCAACGCTCAACTTCCAAGTCAGAAGCGCGAGGTGAGATTATGCTCGTGTTTCAGGACATGCCTTTGGGGGTTGGAGCCGCTTGCGCTAAAAGCGACTGTCAGCGTGATATTTCGACCGTTTTTCGCGTGAATAACCTCCTGAAACTTCACACGTAGCGAAGGCAGGGCGGCCGCTCAGCAATTCATTTTCTAAACCGCGCGGAATTGCGCGGCCCGGCGGAGGTCAGTAATCCCGCACGTAATTGTATTTCGTCTCGTTGCCGAGTTCAGGCGGAAATTCGGAATAGCCGGCGTGGATCCAGGGAATGTCGCTCGGCAACACCGGATAGTAACTGGCGTGCCAGTTCGGAAAAGGAAACGTGAAAATCTCAAAGAGCCCGACGGCTTGCCGCTCTACGCCGCGGCCGATGCCGCGGACCACGCCATAACTGGCAGCGGCGGCGTTACCCTCGTGCGTATTGATGGTCGTGACCGTGACAATAAGCTCAGCGGGCCCGTACAAGAAGTTGGCAATGCCGCGTCCAAGTTTACGCGTCGGGCCATAGTCATTGGCGGGCGGATCCTGAATGTCGGCGAAGGCAACGGGCCCTGCCGCGAGAGCGAGAAGGAGCACGATGAATGTTTTCATGGCCAACTTAAGCTAGTAAATAATCCGGGGCGCGAAAGCAATACTTCATTTTTGGGGCGAAGCCGCTTCCCGGTGGCGGGTGGCAATGAGGGAGGCGACGATGGTGGCGGAGAGAACCAGGACGATGACGGCGAGGGAGAGCCAATTGGGGATGGGCAGGCTGTCGGCTAGGATCATTTTGGCACCGACAAAGGCAAGCAAAATGGCGAGACCGACCCGGAGATAGACGAAGCGGTCAATCAGT
>DASXIK010000075.1:0-9182 GCA_036498025.1 Chthoniobacterales bacterium | reverse complement strand
TACGTGGCCTGGCAGTTGGACAACAAGGTTTGTTTCATCCGCGTCGACGGCAAGCTCTTTGGGAATGTCCCGATGGAGCTGGATATCAAGCTTTCGGTGGAAGACTCGCCGAATTCGGCCGGGGTGGCGATCGATTCCATTCGCTGCTGCAAGCTGGCGCTGGATCGGGGAATTGGCGGCGTGCTGCATTCTCCGTCCGCTTACTTCTCCAAACATCCGCCGGTGCAGATGACGGACGACGAAGCCTATCGCAGCGTCGAGCAATTCATCCGCGGCGAGCGCGAAACCTGACAAACTACTCCCGCACGAGCTCGCGGGTCAGTTCATTCACCGGCAGTTTGCGCAACCGATCCCATTCCCGGGCCAATTCCTCGCGCTTGTAGGGGAGAAATTGTCCGGTGGCGGTCGCATAAATTTCCACCTCGACGATCAACCCGGTCATCGCGCTGATCGCCCTCCAGTAGGCCGCCATTTGCGCCAAGTATTGGGCACGCAGCAGCGGCGCCTGGTCTGACTGAACCTGGTTCGTCTTCCAATCGATGATAAGCCAGCGTTTTCTGGCAGGGTCGATGATGGCGAGATCAATGATCCCTTCGACGCATCGGGAATCTTCACCCGGCCAGAGAAACGGCATTTCGGTCTGGAGAGCGCTTTGCCCGGCGCCGAGTTTCTCGCGCAAGCCATTCGCCAGTTGTTTTCTTAGCAATTCCCACTCGCGGCGCGAGCGCCCTTTGTTTGATGATTCCTTCTCCGCTTCGCGGAACATCTTTTCCTGTGCCTTTTCATCGGCCAACCACGGGATTCGTTGGGCGAATTCATGCCACCAGATACCATAGCGAGTAGCCGGGCTATCCACCGCCAGGGGCCGGAGTTCCCGTTCCATTTCTTTCCAGGAATCTGCGCCGGTGACCGGAAGAACCTGCTTGTCCCGGGCGACCCGGCTGGGCGTCAGTTTGCGTACAAAATCATTCGCCGCGCTTAACCCTGTTTCCTTGCCGTCCTCCGCGAAATTGGGCAGCGCAGCCACTTCGCGTTCCAGTTTTCGCCTGCGTATGAGCTCGGCCTGTGCGGCCTCCGTCGCCGTGCAGTTGATCGCATCCTGCGGCAACCACGTTAAGACATTGCCGTTGGCCGCGTCGGCCCGCAGGCAAGCCGCCTGCGATTTTGCATAATGAGCGTTTTTCGCGGTGTGAAAGAGGTTTTTGTCGAAGGCCAGGACCAGGGTGTGTTTGGCCCGGGTCAGCGCCACGTAGAGAAGGCGCTCCGCTTCCTGTCGATCAGCCAGCTTGAGCGCGTCCCTCGCCTGCTTGCTCATGTCGTCCTTGCCCAGCGCCACGATCAGCTCGCCGGTCTGCGGCATCTTGACGACCCGGGCATAGTCGGGCGAAGGCGTCCGCACATCGCGGGCGAGGAACGGAACAATGACGGCGTCCCACTCCGAGCCTTTGGCTTTTTTCCCGGTGATCAATTGGAGGGCGTTCGGCTGCGGCGGCTCGCTTTCGCGCGGGCCGTCAAAATTGACACGGAGCTCGTGGGCGAAATCAGCCAGGGTCAACCCCTCTGACTCGGCAGTGGCGGCGGCCACCAGGAGTCGATCCAGCTCGGTGCCGAGATCGCCGTATTCATGAACCGGCAGGCTGAGCAAGCGCTCGCGTAATTGCGTTCGGGCAACGATTTCCCTGGCCGCCTGATAAAGTGGTGCGGCCTGAATATTTTTGCGCAAGTCGACGAGCAGATTCAGAGCTTTCCCGGCTGCGCTCTCGTCTTTCGTCCGGAAGACGAGATGAAAGCGATCGCCGTAGCCCTGGGAGAAGAAAGCAAGATCGTGATCCGAGACGCCAAAGATCTCACGCAGCACGCCGACGATTTCGTAGCCGGCGCGCGGACGCGCCATGATCGTGGCGAGAGCGGCGAACCAGGCGTGGGCCGGATTGTCGGCGTTCAGCTCGCTTTCGGATTGGGTTTGCACCTCCAGCCCAGCGCGCCGCAAAGCGTCGCGCAACGGACGGAACCAGGCCTTTCTCGGACAAAGAATGGCGACTTCGCTCCAGGAACGGGCTCGCAGATTCGTTAGTCCAGCGCGCTTGATCCAGTCGGCAAGCTGCTTCGCCTCGAGCTCAGCCCGATATCGTTCGGGGCGTTTATCATCTCCTTCCTCCGCGGCGATGTTCAAGCGAACGATCTGCCCAGGAAGAACCGTTGGGCGGGCGTTGAGATCGACAAATCTAATCTGTCCTTCTTCTTCGTTGAGTAGGGCGGGAAAGATCGCGTTGATGAAATCGACCTGCTTCCGGTCGAGCCGGAAAGTGACGGTGAACTTCAACGCCTGGCCCGCCCCGGTTTCCATCAGTCTGTCATGAATGCGCCGATACATGTGCAAGTCGGCGCGATCGCTGAAGATCGACTGCTGCAAATCGCCCACCATGCAGTAATGCCCCGGACGCGGCGGCGCCTTCTCGGTTTCAAGCCAGCGGCCGCGCGCTCCGGGTGGACGCGCCGCTTCCAGTAGAATCGCGAATTGCTGGGGGTCGGTATCCTGCGCTTCGTCCAGGATGACGCGGAAATCGCGTTCCCGGATCCGATCGGCTGCCGCCGGGAAGTCGAAGAGCGAATCAGCGAGGGCGACCTGATCATTGTAGGTCAGTCCGCCATGATCGACCCGGAAGTCGCGATAGGCGCGCTGAACTTCGGCGGCCACGCTCAGCGCGGCCTGGGTCATCCATTTTCGAAAGGACCCGAAGACTTCGTCCCACGCCTCGACAAATTTCTGAGCGGTGCAGGTATTCTCGATGAGCGGCAGGAAATCGGCGCCTTTGCCGTAAAGTTGCTCCCACTCGCGCGCGGCCTTTTGATCGAATTCGGCGCGCGCTCTCGAGCGCGCTTCCGGACTGAAGCGGTAGATGGGCTCGAAATTAAGAACCGGGCAGGGGCCGGGCTCTTTTGCGTCAGGCAGCGCCAGGTTTCCGCGCCGGCCCAATTCCATGAGCTGTCGCACCCGGACGTGTCGCAGAAGAATGCGCCGGCTTTCCTCCGGCAGATTTCGGCCGACTGAAGTGTAACTTTGGACGAAGTCGTGCCAGAGCTCGCTGTCATCCGCGATCAGATCAAGATGGGGAGGCAACCCGAGATAGTGTCCAAAGTCGTTGAGAAGTTTGACGCAGAAACTGTGAATCGTGCCGAAGTAGGCGCGATCGAACGCCGCCAGCACCTCGAGCGGCACGCCTTGCGCAAGGATGGCCTGGCGCGCCCTCCTTTGCATTTCATCGGCGGCGCGATGCGTGAAAGTCACGACGACCAGCTTCGGCAGCCAATCCAGCGCCCGGGCATGGCGCGCCATCTGCGCGATGCGATCCGTGACGGCGCGTGTCTTGCCCGAGCCGGCGGCGGCGATGACCGAAAAATTCGTTTCCAGCTTGTCGCGAAATTGGTCGCGTTGTTCCTGGTCGGCCGGCGCGCTCATGCTTCGTCTTCTCCTCCGTCATCCGCGGCAAAGGCCTGATGCGTCAAAATCCATTTTGTTTCCAGGAGATCCTTGTCGATCGGCAGCGTGGCCAGCGGATAGTCGCCCGTAAAAGCGAATTCGGATCGAATCAGTCCACGCATCCCGAAGACACCGGTTCGCTGCATTTGGGCGAGCTCGCGCCAGATCTTTGGATGGGCCGTGATTTGCCGCAGATTGAGCTGCGGCTCCGCCAGATCAAGGCCGGGGGCGAGCAAGCTGACCCCGACGTCCTCCGCGCCCAGCTGCTGCAAGGCGAGCGCATAAAGCGCGACCTGAATGCCATCGCCGCGGAGGAATTGTTTCAAGACGAACTCGAGCGTCTCCTCCTCGGATTTTCCCGCGGGCGGCCGCAGGCTCTTGCGTTTGCCGGTCTTATAATCGACCACCCAAAGGGGCAGGCCATCGAAACGACCTTGCGCGGGCGCGCTCTGAGCCAGGATCAGATCAATGCGGCCGCGCAGTTTCAGGCCCTCGCCGCCGATGACGGGAATGACCGGCAACTCGCGCAGCGACCATTCGGTCCCGGCCTGCCGCCAGGCCTCAGCCTGCGCCACTCGCGTAACGAACGCATTCGCGAGATAGACTGCGAATTGCCACGTCGAGATCCACCAATCAGGCAGCGGACGCTGGAATTTCTGCAGAAGCGCGGCGACCTCTTCGCGAAAACGCCAGGCCGCCTGCGGGATGCGCGCCGGAAAATCCGTTTCCAGGTGGGCGAAGCTTTCCGGTGCCGGAGCATCGACAATCTGGCGCAACCAGTGATGCACCCAATTCCCGGTCGCGAGGTTCCATTGTTCGGTGTCTTCGCCATTGGCTTCCACGCCGAGGAAGGACTTCATCCAGATGAGGGCCGGGGTCTTGAAGAGCCTTTCCGTTTGCGACGCGGAGAAGGAGATTGGCTGCGCCAGTGGTTCGCGCAGAGAGAATTCGTATTCGCCCGCCTCGGCCTCCGCACGCCGCACGTCGAAGGCGATGCGCGTTTGCCGGACGGCATCGTCAGGTTCGATCGTCTCCCGGAACAGACCGGCGTGCTCGATCCAGCTGCGTGTCTCCAGCTGCAACGCTTCGAGGGTTGTTTCGGAGAGCGGTTTGCCATGCCTCTGGTAGTAGAGCTGGGTGAAGAATTCGCTGGGATTGGCAATTCGCCGGGGAACCGATTCGGTGAAGAGCGACGCCGTCACGCCCAAACCGTGGCCGGCCGATTCGAGAACATTGGCGATTTGCCGGAGCGCGAGCAACCGCCGCTCCCGCGCTCCCAGGCAGAGAGTGTTTCCCGGCTTTACGCTCCATTGGCCTTCACCCTGACGGCCTTGCACAACCACGCGTTGGTTCAGAATCCGGATTCGCTGATTGAGCGCGTCGATCTCGGTGTCGCGCACAAAATCCGATTCGTTGACCGCGGGCGGCCAGGCGCCTTCGTTTAATCCGGCCAGAATCAGGTGCGACCACGCTTCGCCTTCCGCCGCGCTCAGAGGAAGAAGCTGAACCCGGCTGTAGGGATGATCTCCCATCGGATCGCGCGAGCGTTTCGGCTTGCCGAGTATTTCCCCCAGCCAGCGCAAATAATTCTCGCGCGCAAAAGGAAAGTCGACGCCCGCCTTCCATGACTCGCTCAAACGCTCCAGCTCGACGCCCCGGTTCTTCCATTTTAGTTGTTCGAAGATTTTTTGCGTTTGGGTAACGAATTCGGAAAACGTCGCGGCAGCGGGCAGGAGTTGGATGGTCTCCAGGTTCGAGGCAACGAGAGCGGCGTTTTTCACATCGGAGTGCTCCGCGCAATGCGTGCGCAGGACGGCCACATCGTCGATCAAGAGATGAGTGAACGTCCGGCGGAGGACGTCATCGATTTCTTCACGGGAGATCTTGCTGAAAATCGCGGCTCGATCGTCCAGCGTCGCCAGAAAATTGAGCAGGGGATAAAGCCGATTGTTTTCCTGCAACTCCAACCAGGCCAGCCAGGAGAGATCCTCCAGGGTGGGCGCGACCAAATGCCCAATCGAATCGTAGTGAGGAATTTTGTGAGAGGCGAGCTGAGTCGCGACCGTGCGAGCGAGCGCGCCAGCCCCCGGAAAAAGCACGCCAAGCCGGTGCAATTTCGGATCGCTCAGAAATTGCAGGACGAGAGTGACGATCGCGTTGGCCTCCTCGGTTGTTTCCTGGCCAAGAAGAAAATGAACGGGACGCGGCGGTTGTTCCGCGAAAAGCTCGAGCTGCGGTGCCTGGTCCGTGGTGGCAAAGGCCGCCGGCGCTTCGATGGGCTCGGCGGCCCCAAAACTCTGTTCCCATGTTCCCACCCAGCATTCGTCGAGATCGCGCGCTTCGTCGCGCGGATCGCTGAGAATAACAGTGGCCCGGTCCGCGGAACGGACGGCGGCAGCGAGCAAAGGCCAGAGCGCCCAGTGCGCGGCATCGAAACCGGTGACGAGCACCTGCGCGAAGAGTTTTTCACCGTTTTGCGCTTTGCGAAACGCGACCCGATCCGCTTCCTGAATCGAAGTGAACCCGCACCTGGAGGCGAGTCTTCCGAAGCGCGCGACCAATTTTTGAAATGAAGCGGGTCCCGCTTCGCCAAAGCTCCAGCCGGCCGCGCTGAGTTCATCGATCGTCCGAAGCAAATAGTCGGGCGAGCGCCAGACCGATTTTGCCGCGATCGCCTCTGCTTCGGGGGCCTGCTCATGACGGGTCTCCTGTTCCGCGCTGACGGAAAGGAGAAGGCGAAGATGTTCGCGCAAGGGCAGCGTGATTTTTTCCGAGGAGAGCAGCAATTCGCGGAGTTCGGAGGGCGAAACGAAAGTGACGCCAAGCAGAGGAATGCCCGCCTCTATTGATAGACCGCGCAGGAACTGGGCGCGGGAAAAGTAAGGCACGACCACCAGAGTCGGCTGAAGGGCGGCGGCGGCCGTCAGGCCAACCGACCTGAACCAGGGCAGGATCACTTTTTGCCAGGCACCTTCAAATGATGGCCCCAGGTAAAGACGAACCCCGTGCGCAGGTGATTCGGATTTCTTTTTCGGCCCGGCCATCGCTCCACTCTAGCTCGCCGATCGCATCGACGACTAGTTAATGTGCGAGAATCCGGTGGTCGCCGACGCGGCGAGTGATTCCCCGACGATCGAGGCATTCCAGCAACGGAATAATAATGCGGCGCGAGCTTTGCAATTCCTGGCGAATCTGGCTGGCGGTGGCCGGACCGCGCGCGGAAAGAAATCGGACGATCACATCTTTCATGCGGTCAAAGTCCTCAGCGCGCAGCACGACCTCAGGGGAAACATCCGCGATGCATCCCTGGCCGATCAGGAATTGGAGCGCCTCCCGCGCAGCGCTATCCGGGGCGACGACTTTGCGGGCGGGCGGGTCGAACGGCTTGGCGCCGAGGGCGTGGAGGATTTTCGCGGCGACTGGTTCCAGTTGGGACGGCAGGGCGGTTTCATGAGTCTGCCGCGCGATGCTCTGGCCCGTGCGCGCGAAGCCATCTCGACAGAGATCATCCAGGAGAGCCTCGGCGATTTCCGGAGCAAGGTCCCGAAAGGCCGCCCGGAAGATGCTCAGGTCAAGACCGGTGCGCTCCGGATGGGTGGAGTGACTATGGTCGATCATCTCGACGGCGCGTTCTCGACTCTTCTGCCAGGCAACGGGCGTGGCCGCGATATCTCCGATGATCACGACGCGACCCTGCGCCCGCAGGCGATCAAGCGATTCGGCGATGTCCGCGGGGGCGAATCGCGATTTGCGCAGAAGCGTCGACGGATCGACGAATCGGCGGCGCACTACTTCCGACTGGACGCACACATCCACGTCCTCCCAACCCGTGGCGCGCGCTTGCAGAAAGGCAAGCTTCGTCGCCGAACCTAACGAAGTGCGGCGGCCATCGGGATCGAGCACAATTCCACCGGCGACGGTGTGCTGCTGTGAGCGGTCGCGAATGACAAAATGGTCGCCCAGGAAAGCAAAGATGGGGGCGCTCAGCCGCAGTTGCGCGAGGGCCTTTGTTCCCGGTTCCAGCGAATCGGCGTCGCATAAGAAGATCCTCGCGGGTGTGCGCGAAGTGCCATGATGCACATCCACGACCGAGAAATTCCTGACTGGCCTCTTCCTGGTCTTGCGCGCGAGCTGCCGGGGTGAGA
Source organism: Chthoniobacterales bacterium (assembly GCA_036498025.1). Classification (GTDB taxonomy): domain Bacteria; phylum Verrucomicrobiota; class Verrucomicrobiia; order Chthoniobacterales; family UBA10450; genus JBBRDU01. Next base: position 1,556 of record DASXIK010000075.1, on the reverse strand, counting down.
CCTGCAAAAGAACATCCAGGGTGGAGCTGGAGTCGGCCGCGAGCGTGGTGATAATGTCGCCTCGGGCAACGGTATGCGCGGATTTTCCCAGGGCGATGTCCGGCAAATTCAGGGCCGTGCGCGCGCCGGCTTGAGCGTCGACCACCTCACGCCCGTAAGTTTGGATGGAACGAATGCGCGTGGCCAGGTTGCCCGGCTGCACCACCACGGATTGCCCGGCGCGGAGAGATCCGCCCGTGAGCGTGCCCGTAACCACCGTGCCGACACCTTGCAAAGTGAAGGCGCGATCAAGGCAGAGTCGCGGCTTTGCCGGATTAGCCGGGGGCGAAATCTTCGCCAGCTCCGCGGCGATTGCCTCTCGCAGTTCCGCGATGCCGGACGCGAGGTTGACCGACGTCGGAACAATAGGACAACGCGCGAAAGGAGTTTCGCGGAGTTCCTGGCGGATTTGTTCCCGCACGTTTTCGACTCCGCCCAGGTCCGCCTTGGTAATGGCCACGACCAGTCGCTGCACTCCGAGATACATCAGGATCTGAAGGTGCTCCTCCGTCTGCGGCATCCAGCCGTCGTCCGCCGCCACCACCAGCAGGGCCAGATCGATGGAGCCGACCCCAGCGATCATATTGCGCACAAAATCTTCGTGCCCCGGGACATCAACGATCCCGGCGATGACCTGATCGCCTTGCGCGCTCGTTAGGTCGAGGTGGGCGAATCCCAGATCGATGGTGATGCCGCGCGCTTTCTCCTCGGGTAACCGGTCGGGATCCGTGCCCGTCAGGCTTTTGATGAGCGCGCTCTTGCCATGGTCGACGTGCCCTGCGGTGGCGAGAACGAAGTGGCGAACGCTCACAAGGCCGGCTCTTCTCCCGCGCGTGGCCGGGAGCTGGCTGCGCGGATTGCGTCCACCACCTGCTCGTCTTGCGACGGGAAAATCGTCCGCAGATCCAGGCGAAAGCAATTTCCACTGATGAAACCGATTACCGGAGGCTGACCGTCTCGCATGGAGGCCGCAAATGCCTCGAGCGAACATTCCTCGGGAACAATGTCGATGGTTACCGAGGGGATAATGGACCGGGGCAGCGTGCCGCCGCCAACCTTGCCCGCCCCGCGCCCAATAGTGATCTGCGCGGGCAAGCCGCGCAGCCGCGCGAACATGGCCGCCGCCCGGGCGCGCAATTCGTCCTTGGAAATCCGGAGCAGCGCGACCGCTGGAATCTCGGAGGTATCGCCGCGCAGATGCAGGTCGACGGTTCTTTGCAGGGCAGCGAGGCAAAGCTTGTCGCAGCGCAAGGCGCGGTAGAGCGGCTCGCGCTTGAAGGCCGCGACGAAACGCCGGCGACCGGCGATGATGCCGGCCTGTGGGCCGCCGAGCAGTTTGTCCCCGCTGAAGCAAACGAGGTCGGCGCCTTTTTTCAGCGCATCCGAAGGCGTCGGCTCCGTTTCGGGGAGGAATTCGGCGCGCGCCTCCAGGGCGCCGCTGCCCAGATCGGCCAGAAGAGGAATGCGTTTCTTGCGGGCGAGCGTGCCCAGGTCGGTCAGGCTGGTGGATTCGACAA
>DASXIK010000074.1:0-5733 GCA_036498025.1 Chthoniobacterales bacterium | reverse complement strand
GGACTCGGATGACAAGTCCGAGGGCTTTTCGCGCAAGCGACCCCAACACCCGAGCCCCGGCGTGAAACACGAGCACAAAATATCATCGCGCGCTTCTGACTTGAACGTTGAGCGTTGGACGTTGGACGTTGAGCGTTTGCTGCAAAGTCCCCCCAAAAGAAACCGGAACAACCTCTTGAGACTCCGTCCCTACCAGCAAAAGAATACCCTGCCTGAATTTCGTCGATGCATCAGTGCAGGTGGCGGGGTTAAGCTGACTGCGTGAAAGCGATGGATCTTCTTCCCCCTGCAGACACGATGTATCGGGCCTTGCTCGAGCGCGACCCGAGCTTTGAGGGCATCTTCTTTGTCGGCGTGCGCACGACCGGAATTTTTTGCCGTCCAACTTGCAGTGCGAAAAAGCCGGCGCGGGAGAACGTCGATTTCTTTTCCACGTCGAGCGAAGCATTGCATGACGGCTACCGGCCTTGTTTGCGATGCCGCCCGATGGACCCGGGCCGACGTCCGCCGGAACTGGTGGAACGATTGCAGGCCGAAGTCGAGCGCGCGCCCGGTGGCCGGCTGACCGACAAGGAACTGGCGGCGTTATCCATCGATCCGTCTACCGCGCGCCGGCAGTTCAAACGCCATTTCGGAATGACCTTCCAGGCCTATCACCGGGCGCGGCGGATGGGTCTCGCCCTGCGGGAAGTGCAGCGAGGCGGGCGCGTGGAAGAGGCGAGAAGCGGGAGCGGGTTCGAATCGGCCAGCGGTTTCCGCGAAGCGTTCACCCGCATTTTTGGCGACTCGCCTTCGCTGGCGAAGGATCGATCCTGTTTGTTTGCTGAACGCATGGATACGCCGCTCGGCACCATGCTGGCAGTGGTGGACGACGAGGGACTGCGCTTACTCGAATTTGGCGATCGTCGCGCGCTCGAGCGCGAGGTGCCGATCCTGCGGCGAAGGCTGCGCTCCCATGTGGTGCCGGGTGAGCATCCGCATTTGACGAATATTCGGAAACAGTTAGGCGAATACTTTGCCGGAAAGCGAATGGAGTTCGATGTCCCGCTCGCGCCGGTCGGATCCGACTTCCAACTTCGCACCTGGAAGTTATTGCAAACGATCCCGCCGGCGGAGACACGCTCTTATTCATGGATGGCGGAGCAACTGGGAGCGCCGGGCGGGCAACGCGCTGTCGGCCGGGCCAACGGCACGAACATGATCGCGATTGTCATTCCATGTCATCGGGTGATCCGGGCCGACGGAAATCTGTGCGGCTATGGTGGCGGGCTTTGGCGCAAGAAGTGGCTGCTCGATCACGAGCGGCGCCTCATGCCGAAGTGGGAGTAAGCCTGTAACGCCTGTCGGGAAGGATCGAGCCACCCTTACCGGCGAAGGATGACGCAGGCGATGACGGCAACGACGAGGGAGAGAATGGTCTCAATCGTCGCCATCACTGAACCGGCAGTGGCTGGTTGATGCGCGAACACGGCAAGGCTGATCGCCACCCAGACAAGCGCTCCCGCGATAATTGCTTTTAGCCAGCCGTTGTTCCCCACATCACCAGAAGAACAGGTTGCCGGGCCTTCTGCAAGACTCAGTGAAACGCTGAACTGCTGTCCTATCCGACTTTCAACTTGAATGCTTTCGCAAAAGTCAGCGCCCGGCGTCGGAGATGGGAAGCGGACTGCTTCCCTTTTAGAAGAATTCGTCGAGGCGAAGGATCGCGCCTACTCGCCGATGCGGTGTTTTAATTCCCAGACGCGGAGAGCGGCGAGGAGGAGAGCTTTGGTGCGAGTGAGGCTGCCGGCGGCGGCGAGGTGAGGAGTGCTGTTGTTGTTGGAATCGGTGGGGGTGGTTTTGGCGCGAGGGCGACCGCGTCGCGCCTTGGGTTTGCGCCGGGCGGCTGACTCGCTCATGGGAAGGTGTCCACTGTTCATAACTACCATAATTAGCATCTTTCCTGCCAACTCTCAAATTGCAACAAATTGAGGGCCGGTGCCCGCCAAGCCGGCCCTTTTCCAGCGCCCCGCGTTTCCACCCGAAACTACTTGTGTCGCCCCCGGTTCTCCGCCAGCTTTCCAGCCTTATGGCCGACCGAAAACTGGGGTGCCTGAGTGTTTTTCTGTTCGTGGCCCTGTGCCTGAGCGTGTTCGCCAATTTCATCCTGACAGTGGCTCTTTTGGGCCGGCTCGGCGGTGGCATGGTGGACCGGGAGCCGATTCCCCGGTTCCGGGAAGTGGCGGTCGAACGGGGCAGAGGTGGCGATAAAATCGCCCTCATAGTGCTGCGCGGATTGATCAGCTCGAGCGTGCCCGGAACGGTGGGAGATTCGATGGTGGACGATCTGCGCCTGGCTCTGCAACAGGCGCGCGAAGATGATCGCGTCAAGGCCGTCGTCCTGGAGATTGATTCGCCCGGCGGGGAAGTCACCGCCTCGGATGAGATTTACAACGCCGTGGTGAAAACGCGGGCGCGCAAGCCGGTGGTTATCTATATGGACACGCTGGCGGCGTCCGGCGGCTATTACGTCTCCTGCGGCGGCAAGTACATCATGGCCAACGACACGACCATAACGGGCAGCATCGGCGTCATCATTCAAACCCTGAACTACGAGCAATTGTTCAACAAGATCGGGCTTTCCTCGGTGGTTTTTAAGAGCGGGAAATTCAAGGACATCCTGAATGGCGCCCGGCCGATGACCCAGGAGGAGCGCGATTACATCCAAAAATTTGTCATGAACACCTACGAGAAATTCCTCGGGGTGGTGGCGAAGGAGCGCAACCTGCCGGCCGAAGGTTTGCGCAACGGCATCGCGGACGGGCGGATTCTGTCGGGCAAGGAAGCGCTGGAGGACAAGTTGATTGATGGGCTCGGGCAGATCGAGGACGCCTACGCAAAGGCGAAGCAGCTCGGGAAAGCCCCGCGCGCGGCGGTGGTAAAGTATGGGCCGCCCTTCAGCCTGGGGCGTTTCTTCCGCGCTTTCGGCCAGGCCGATGACACCAAGATTCAACTGGAGCTGCCCAAGCAACTGGTGCCCCAGTTGGAAGGCGGGCATGCCTATTTTCTGCCGAGTTTCTTCGCGCCTTGACCGCGTTGTCTTCGATGTTGTCGGTGGCGTGGATCGGTGCGCTCAGCAGTATTCTCTTCTGGCTGCTCTTTCTGGGTGGTCTCTACGTTTACACGGCTTTGGCTCGCCAGATTAGCGCGCGTCTCCCCGCCCTCAACGATGAAACCGCCTCGCTCAAGACCTTCGGAATTCCGGAGGCCATCGTGGCCCTCGTGCTGATCTCGTTTCTCTTGCTCAACGTAATGGCTTCGCTGTCTGCGCCGTCGGCGCCGCTCAGTTCCCGCGATCTGGTCGCCAACCTGGTTCTCCTTCTCGTCCTGATCTTTCTCTTGATCGGATTCCTGGAACTGCGCCGTCTGAACGTGGAAAGGCTGGCCGGGCTTTCCAAACTGGGCATCGTTCGGGCGATTTCCATCGGCGCCCTGCTGCTGCTGGCGGGTTATCCGCTGGTCTCGGCAGCGGACGCCGTGACCCAGCGTTTTGTCGAGGATACGGCGAGCAAGCAGAACATTGTCGAGATGTTCAATGCCTCCCGCACCATAGACCAGAGAATGATGATTATCGTTCTGGCCGTCGCCGTGGCGCCGATCGCGGAGGAATTTGTTTTTCGCTTTTTTCTCTACGGCGTTCTCCGCCGCTACTTCGGGCGCTTCGGTGCCTTGATCTTTACCGCGCTGCTCTTCGCCGCGGTGCACGCCCATCTTCCATCCTTTGCGCCGCTGTTTATTTTGGGAGCCTGCTTCACCATTGCTTACGAGTGGAGCGGATCGATTCTGGTTTCCATGACCATGCATTCGCTTTTCAATTCGCTGAGCCTGATTTTCCTGGCGTTCCCGCAGCTGTCCGACCAATGAAGCTGCGGCGCCTGGGCGAGGATTGGCTGCTCGAGCAGCTGCTGGTCTCATTGCCGCGCCGACCGGGCGTGGTCGAGGGCGCGGGCGACGACTGCGCGATCGTGGAGCCACCGGGCGGCGGCCGACTGCTCTTACTAAAGACTGATTGCGTGGTGGAGAAAGTCCACTTTGCCAGCGGCACGGACGCGCAGGCCGTGGGGTGGAAGGCGATGATGCGACCGCTGAGCGATTTTGCGGCCATGTCTGGCGTGCCGCAATTTGCCCTGGTCACGCTGATGGTTTCGGGGGAGACAACCGACGCGTGGGTGAGAAAGCTATACCGCGGTCTCCAGGGCGCGGCCGGCAAATTCAAGGTGGCCATTGTCGGCGGAGAGACCAGCAGCACGCGCGGACCGGCAGCCGTTTCCGTGAGCGTGTCCGGTTTTGTGGAAAGAAACCGGCAGGTCACCCGTCATGGCGGAAAAGCAGGTGACGAACTTTTCGTGACCGGCCGGCTGGGCGGCTCCCTGAGGGGGAAACATCTGCGGTTTGTCCCGCGGATTCAGGAAGCGCGGTGGTTAACCGGGAACTTTTCCATTCACGCGATGATGGATCTGAGCGACGGGCTGGGCAGCGACCTGCCGCGCCTGGCCGCGGCGAGCGGGGTCGGTTTTGAAATTGATCCGGCGAGTTTGCCGCTGGCGTCCGGCGCTTCCCCGGCCAACGCCATTTCCGACGGCGAAGATTTCGAGCTGCTCTTTGCGATTTCCGCGCGCCATCGCGGCAAGCTGGAGCGCGCCTGGCGCAGAAAATTTCCCAGGTTGCGCCTAACGAGAATCGGGCGGTTAAATCCGAAATCCGAAATCCGAAATCCGAAATTAAAAGGTGGCTACGTTCACTTCAAATAGCGCGGCGGAGACCGAAGCCATCGGGCGTCAATTTGCGCCCGGCCTGCGGTCGGGGGAAATCGTGGCGCTGCAAGGCGAACTGGGAGCAGGCAAAACTCATCTGATCAAAGGCATTGTCGCCGGATTGGGGAGCGTAGCGCCGGCGACCAGTCCGACCTTCACTCTGGTGCATGAATACTCCGGGGGCAGGCTGCCGGTTTATCACTTCGATTTTTTCCGCCTCGAAGATGCCAGATCGGCGGCGCGCCTTGGCCTGGACGACTATTTTTTTGGCGAGGGCGTCTCGCTCATCGAGTGGGCCGACCGATTTCCGGAGTTGCTTCCCGAGGAGGCGCGTTGGATCAGGATCGAAATGAAATCCCCGCAGGGGAGAGTGATTCATTTGCCGTGAAAATCCTGGCTCTCGAATTATCGACCGCGCGAGGCAGCCTGGCCTGGGGAAACGGGGAGCTGGTGGAGCAGGAATGGCCTAACGACCGCAAGAATTCCGGGCCGTTCTTCCAGTTCCTGAAGAGCGCGGTAGTAGCTCATGGTTCCCCGGAAACGATTGTGATCGGGCTGGGTCCGGGTTCCTACGCGGGGGTGCGGATTGCTCTCTCCACCGCCATGGGGCTGCAGGCGGCGAGCCAGGCCCGCATGGTGGGGTTGCCGTCGATTTGCGCCATGCCCTGCGAGGAGCGCAGCTATGCTGTCATCGGGGATGCGCGCCGCCAAAGCTTCTTCCTGGGCCGCATCGAGAATCGCGCGCTCCTGAGCGAGCCCGAATTATTGAGCGAGACGGAGCTGCGGACGAAACTGTCCGGCCTCGGGACGTGGCCGGTGTTTTCCTCGGATGAACTGCCGCAGTTTGCCGGGGTGCGCCGGCTTTTTCCGTCGGCCGCGCGGTTGGCGCGATTGGCCGCCGAACCGAACTGTCGCTTTGCATTGCCGCCGCTTCAGCCAA
>DASXIK010000073.1:0-2419 GCA_036498025.1 Chthoniobacterales bacterium | reverse complement strand
CCCAGTGCCTCAAGATACTCCCGCCGAGTGCGAGCGCAACAACGTTTTTCGCCAGCCGCCGCCTACTCACACAGCATCACAGGATTCGCCCCAACACGAACATGCGCCTCATGTGCCGGCACGCTTCCGCCATACATGTCTTCCACCTCGTCGGGCGTCCAGTCCAGCTTCCTGTCCACCATGACGCTCCCCTTGGGATTCCAAAGAATCAAACCATGCCGTCCATCGGAAAACTCCAGATCGCACGACCACGTTCCGCTTCCATCGGCCCCGCACGCACCCAGCTTGTTCCCCACAAGCCACTTCTGCAGGTTGGCGTACGCAAGAGCGGCGCGCGTAGGCGTTGTATTATCGGCCTCCGTCATGAACAGGGCCACACAGCAATGATTGTCCCACTCGTACCACACGAATCGTTCAATTCCAGCGGAGCGCGCAACCAGCATGGCCCTCACCGCCACCGCCGCCGCCTCATCCTCACTGGGAAACGTGCTCCCCGCCAACCACCCCGCCTCCGTATTCCACACCGGCTTCGCTACCCCATGCTCAACCATCTGCGAAGCAATCTGCGAGAACAGTGTTGCGATCTCCTCCGGAGGATCCGCAAACACATAGAAGTGATACCCGATAACGTCGGCGGAGTTCGCATAACCAAGCTCCAGCAACTGCTTCAGCATCGGCAGCCCATTCGACCCCGTCAGGTTCGCAGAGATCAACTTCGCATCAGGATCGACACTCTTGAGCGTCTTATAGGCCGCCTCCTGCAGGCTGACAATCTGGGCCGCAGTCCCCGTCCATGTGCCGGCAACATTCACCTCGTTCCACATCTCATAATTTGTCACTCGCCCCTTGTACCTCGCTGCCACCGTCCTGACGTAGTCGGTCCAGTCGTCGATATTAACCGGCGGCGCCGCAGCCCCGGGCGTATAGGACGACGCTTCATTCGGACGCTGCGATGCCCATCGCGGAGTCAACGCCAACGGCAGAATCACTTCGACCTTATGCTCCTGCGCGCGCTCGACAAGCACATCCAGCCGCGAGAAGTCCCACACTCCTCTCTGCGGCTCCAGGTCCTTCCACGTAACATTGGCATCCCACAGCCTCCACGTCCCAAACGGAATACAAGGCCATGGAGTTCCAGGATCGACAAACCCTACATTCATTCCAAAATACTGCTCACTCACCGCGCCGCCGACCGTGCGTGGAGACGAACTATTGAATGAAGGGGAAATTACGACTGAAGGGCCCGAGCACCCCGCAAGCAATTCGCACAACAAAACTACAACTAACAGCTGCCTAAAAACTTTCGCGACCATCCACTCTGCTTCCGATAGATATTGTCGGCAGTCAGATCGAAATGGACCTTAGCACTTATGTGCTACAAACTCGCCAGGCTAATTCGCACATCAGGCCACCACACCTTGAACGATCTAGCCGTGCCGTGCCCGCTCACCGCGCAGTTCTTCGCGCGATGAGCGGTTCACGCAATACCCAAAACGTTCACCACAGCACGAGTCACGCCGCCATCGCGCTCTGACTTCGCAGCGGCCTGAAGCTCGCCCGAACCTCATCAACAAAGATCTTCGGCTGCTCCCAGGCCGCGAAGTGGCCACCCTTCTCCACCTTGTTGTAGTGGATGAGCTTTGGAAACGCCTGCTCCGTCCAGCTCCGCGGCGCCGGATAGAGTTCATCCGGAAACACCGTCACGGCAACCGGGATCGTGATGCCTTTCGCGCTGAAATACCCCAGCTTGCCCCAATTCTCCCAATACAGTCGAGCACCCGAAATCCCCGTATTCGTCAGCCATGCAATCGTGATGTTGTCGAGGACGTCGTCACGCGTGAGTCCCTCGGCCTTCCCTTCAAACACGCGCGCAATCATCGCATAGCTGCGCGCGTCGTGATCAAGAAAATACGCCGCCAAGCCAACCGGCGAATCCGCGATCCCGTACAACGTCTGCGGCCGCAGCCCCATCTGGAACCCGTACGCGATTCCCTTCTGATACACAAACTGCAGACGATCGTAAGCGACCTTCTCATCCGCCGACAGACCCGCCGGCGCCGGAGCGCCCGAAAAAGCCGCCTTATCAATCTCGGCCGGAAACACACCAGGCATATTGGTGTGAATGCCCATCAGTTCCGGAGCCGCCTGCACGCCCATCTGCTCCGTGATGACCGCACCCCAATCGCCGCCTTGCGCCACAAAGTTCGTATACCCAAGCCGCTTCATCAGTACGACCCACGCACGCGCAATGTGCGGAACATCCCACCCCGTCGCCTCCGGCCTCCCCGAGTATCCATAACCCGGTATCGACGGGATCACCAAATGGAACGCATCGGATGCGCTCCCTCCATGCGCCGTCGGATTGGTCAGCGGATAGATGATCTTCATCTGCTCGACGATCGACCCAGGCCATCCATGC
>DASXIK010000072.1:0-3576 GCA_036498025.1 Chthoniobacterales bacterium | reverse complement strand
GGGCTAAAGAATCTAATCGGCAAAGGAGGTGAGTAGAATATGCTCCAACTCCGTGAAAACAAATAACTGCGGTCTCTTCTAAGGGCCAAAACCCCGACATTTAGACCTCTTCTCTGACACGCAGGAAAAGTTGCAGAACGCAAGATAAACCAACTCTCAATTCCGCTAGATTCGTTTGCCGGAGCCTCAGTTGGCCCCTTTCGAAGAATTGGTCGATAGCTTCTCCGCTTCCTGGCTTCGCCGCCAGGCGTAGTAGCCGTCCAGCGCTTTCAGTTTCTCGGCGTTGGGCAGCGGAATTGCCTTCGATGGATCGTCGAGGTTCATCACTTCCGGCTTGGAGTTGTTGAACGCGGGCCAGGCGGGCAAGCCCTGGCCGTTGGGGTCGCCGGTGTTGGCGAAATTCACCCAGTAGGAAGAAACCTGATCGGAAACGGCGCGATCTTCGGCGCTCGGGGGCATGGCCGCCGTGAAGTTGCCGAACACGTAGGAAATTTCCGCGCCGTGCGCAGCGCCCCAGCTCTTGAACTGAGGCTGATCGGGATAGGGCGGCCGATGGCTGAAATAATAAACGTAGGCCTTGCTGTGGCCGCTCTTTGATTGCAGCCGCGCCCATGTCCAAGTGCTCCACGCGAACGTGGAATCGCGGGCGAGGTCGCGGGCTGAACGCAGCGCCTCATTATCGGAGCCTGCCGGGTAGGCGGCCAATATTTTGTCCGCGTAATCGCCGTAGCCGGTGTGAACGCTTTTCTCATAAGCCGGTGCCGTGGTGGTGGCGACGAAGAGTGCGCCCTCGTCGGAATTCGTGCCGATCAGGACCGGCGTGTCGTTGTAACGCCCTTCTTCGTAGAGGTTGTACTGGTCGCCCGGAAGAACGTAGCCGTCAAAGTTCGGCCAGAAGCCTGCCCCCAAGCCGGGCGGCGAGGCCTTCATGATGGACTCGGCGGTCATCTTGCGCGCATCGGCGATGGATTTCGCGCCGATCTTGGCGAGGTAAGCGGCGCCGTTGTGCTCCGCCAGGGACAGCGGAGGCACGTTTTCGCCGCCTTCATTCGAGAAGCGAGCGGGCGCGAACGATCCGCCGCTCTCGGAGATGGCGCCTTGGAAGAGTCCCCCGGCCATGGGCGAAGCAGCCAGCATGCTGACCGCGATTCCACCGGCCGATTCACCGAAAATCGTGACGCGATCTGGATTTCCGCCAAATGCGGCGATATTGCGCCTCACCCACTCGAGCCCGGCGATCTGATCAAGCATGCCGTAGTTGCCGGAGTGCCCGTGATTCTCCGCGCTCAGTTCGGGAGTCGCGAGGAAACCGAACGGCCCGAGGCGATAGGCGATGCTGACGAGCACCACGCCTTTCTTCGCGAGGTATTCGCCGTCGTATTGCTTGAGAGAAGTGCCGCCGATTGAAAAGCCGCCGCCATAGATCCACACCATCACCGCAAGATGATCTTTCGGAGATTTCGCTGGAGTCCAGACGTTGAGGTAAAGACAATCTTCGCTGACAGTCAAGGCATCGAGCCCCAGCGCCGGCATGACGATAGGAGTCTGCATGCACGCCGGAGCGAATTTGTCGGCGGCGTGGACGCCCTTCCACGCGGCGGGCGGCTGCGGCGCGCGCCAGCGCAAATCGCCCACAGGCGGGGCGGCAAATGGTATGCCTTTGTAAACGGTCACGTCGCCTTGCATCGTGCCCTGGACCAATCCCGCTTGCGTGCGGACCGGCTTGGGCGTCTGCGCGGCGAGGCTGAATCCAAATGCCGAAATAACGAGGAATGCCGCCAACTTAAAAACTCTCATGCTTCTCCTCATCTTGCCTCCTTCTTGATCACTAATTCCTGGGGACGCTTGCGCGGCGTGCGCTGGCCGCGGCCGGGAAAGCGCGCGAGCACCTCGCCGTCCCACAGGCGAATGATTCGCTGCTGAAAAAGCCATTTGTGGCCGGACTTCACAAGTCGGTCGTCGTAGTAGCCGGCGAAGCGTAGCGTGTAGGGAGGCTCGCCATGGCACTCGGTAACGAACACGAACGATCGCGCCGAGCACAGCTCGCGGTCCCCTTTCACGACCAGTTGGCTGATGTGGTGCTGGCGTCCGGGAAAATTGGGGACATTGCGAAAATGTTCGGCGAAGCGCCGGATATTTTCCCGGCCCTCCCAGCGGTCTGGCTCCTCGAAGACTTCTTCGATGACGACCGCATTCGGCGTGAAACAAGCGACGAGTGCGTCCACGTCACCGGTGTCCAACGCCCATGCATATTCCGCGAGAAGATCGTCGATGGCGATACGGTCTTCAACCGTGAGCGGCGCCGCCTTGAGCATCGAAATCACCGGCTCGGTGGCAGCGGAGATTGTCCGCTCTCCCTGTGAAGAGGCCACATCTTGAAAAACTCAGCGTAACAAATGAGAAAGGGGAAAGTGACGGCCAACAGCGCCGATGCGAGCCAAATCTCAAAATCGTAACTGGGCGGGCCCGGGTTCACTTTGCCGGTCACCAGCGGCGCCAAAGCTCCGTAGAGCAGCGCGAGCACTGTTCCGATCGCGGTGGAGGCAATCGCATTCAGAAGACCTTTCAATGGCTGAGCCAGTTTGCCGAAAATCGATCCGTGCATCATGTTCAGAACGATGATTGTGCCGAAGACGAAGGGAATGGGCACGCGAACCATGAACGAGACCACATCCATTTTCATCAAGGACACGCCGATATAGAACGCCAGGCCTCCGATCACGAGACTCGTGATGGTCCAAACGAGGCCCGGCAGCGGCTGGCGCATCAGCGCCGGAAACTTCGTAAAGGGCCACAAATCGAAGTTGAGCGACAGGAACATGACCGCGATCACGGTGATGTAAAACACCAGCACGTTCCAGGCATTGAATAAGCCGTGGGGGTCGAGGGACGGTACGTAGACGGGCGCGCCGCGCATGAAGCCGTAGTTAAATAACAGGCGGAACAGCAGATAGTTGATCAGGTAGCAAGCCACCAACATCGTGAGCCCCGCGGCAACCGGGTTTTTGATCAATGTGGTGAAAGGCCAGCCGCCCCAAATGATGGCGAGCCAGAAGGTGATGATCACCGTGGCAATGATACACATCGCCAGCATGGGCGGCGGTGGATTGACGCCACCACCGACAGTGAAGAAATGAACCACGGCGACAACCGCTCCAACGGCCAGGGCCAGCAGCGTCAGCAAAATGCCCTTGGCAGGTTGGGGACGCGCCGCGGCAAAGGCCGGCTGCTTGCCGCCCCAGGTTACCGAGATGACGATCTGCATTGGAATGAAGCAGATGGTGAGGAACGCAACCCAGTTGGCGAAGATAGGGAAGCTAAATAGCGCGATGAAACCGAGCGAGACGGCAATTACCAGAAACGACGCTGTAATGCCCAGAGCCGGTTGCTTCACTTCAGCCTCCTTCTCCCACGCGGCTGTAGAATGGCGCAGGTGGCAGGAACTTCTCTCGTCGGCGAATCACATTTTTCAATATCCGACGGTGAATCGCTCACGATGATGCTGCGTGCGCTCGAGTTCGTCGATCATGGCCATGGCATAATCCTCGAGAGAGATTTTGCTGGCGCCCTTTTCGT
>DASXIK010000071.1:0-1593 GCA_036498025.1 Chthoniobacterales bacterium | reverse complement strand
GCATCCCCGCGTGTGGCCGGGAGTCATAGGCGTGATTTTTGTAAGTGCGGGAATGTCCTCCGACATGGCCATTAGCTTCGCTCCGGTCATCTCCTTGACCATGGCGTCACCCTCCATATGGTCGGCATGCGCATGGCTGCCGAGCAGGATTTTCGTGTCGGTGAATTTGAAGCCGAGCTTCTCGACGGAGTCGCGAATCACGGGCACTGTCGCCTCGTAATCGCTGTTGATCAGGATGTTGCCCTCCGGCGTGACGATGAGGAACGAGCCCAGGCTTTCGCTGCCCACGTAATACAGGTTGCCGATGATCTTGTGCGGCGGGAATTGTTTGTTGAGTTGCTCGCGCGTGCCGATGTTACGGCGGAAAAGATCTTCGGGCATGAGAACCTTCGGAGCCGGAACCTGTGAGTACGAAACAGCAGCTATCAATAGCAGGAGTACGGGAACGCGCATTTAGGAACAGAGTATCAATTTCGGTCCGCGTAAAATATGAGTCGATGGAATACCGACAGCTTGGAAACACCGGCGTGTTTGTTTCGCGCATTTGCCTGGGCGCGATGACCTTTGGCGGCAAAGGCGGAATCTTCGAAGTGATCGGCGGCCTGCCTCAGCATGACGTGGATGTGCTGGTGGGAAATTCGCTTGACGCCGGAGTGAATTTTATCGACACCGCCAATGTCTATGCGGGCGGCGAATCGGAAACGCTCCTCGGGAAGGCGCTTGGCGCGCGGCGCAAGGATGTGGTGGTTGCGTCCAAAGTCTTCGGCAGGATGGGACCCGGTGCGAACCAGGTCGGCCTCTCCCGGCTGCACATTATGCAGGAGGTGGAGGCGAGTCTCCTGCGCCTGGGGACGGATTACATCGATCTCTATCAAATTCACGGGTTCGACCCACTCACGCCGTTCGAGGAAACGCTGGGCGCCATGACCGATCTGGTACGGCATGGCAAGGTCCGCTATATCGGCTGCTCGAATTTAACGGCGTGGCAGATCATGAAGTCACTTGGTGTCTCGGCGCTCGGGCATCTGGAAAAGTTCATTTCCCTGCAGGCTTATTACTCCCTGGCCGGCCGTGAACTGGAGCGCGAGATTGTGCCGATGCTGCTGGATCAAAAGATGGGTCTGCTGGTCTGGAGTCCGCTCGCCGGGGGCTTCCTGACAGGCAAGTTCAAACGCAGTGGCGAAGGCGACGACTCGGCGCGCCGCAGCAAGTTCAGCTTTCCGCCGGTGAATCTGGAACGCGGTTACGACATCGTTGATGTATTGGCGCGTGTTGCTGAACGGCGCGGCGCGAATATTGCCCAGACGGCGCTGGCGTGGCTGCTCCATCAACCCGTGGTGACCAGCGTCATTATCGGGGCGCGGAACGCCGCACAACTGAAAGACAATCTCACTTCCGTGGATGTGAAGCTGGATGATGCGGACTTGAAAGAGCTCGATGAGGCGAGCCGGTTGGCCCCTGAGTATCCGGGTTGGATGCAGTTCGGCGACGACCGCAAGCCCGGTCAGGTGCGGGACTGGTCAAAGTTGATGGCGCCGCCGAAGAAGAAGTGAGCTAGCTTAGCCGGCTAGCCCGCCGGCCAAATACGCCGCT
>DASXIK010000070.1:0-5108 GCA_036498025.1 Chthoniobacterales bacterium | reverse complement strand
CGGTCGGAGGCGAAGTAGATGCGGTTGTCCGGGCCCCACATCGGGCAGATATCCTGGGCGGGGTTATTCGTCAGGTTAGTCGTTTGGCCGGTTTTGAAATCGTAAATCCAGACGTCGTCGGCCATGCCGCCGCGGTAATGTTTCCAGGTGCGGAACTCGCGGAAGACGCGGTTAAAAGCCATCTTGGAATCATCCGGCGAGAACGAGACAAATCCGCCGCGCGGGACGGGGAGCTGCTCGGGCAACTCACCGGTTAGGCCGACGGTAAAGAGCTGGCCGATGAAATCGTTAAATGATTTCATGCGCGAGCGGAAAGCGACCAGCGGTTGGGTATTTTTCCAGGCCATGACCAGATTGTTCGGCCCCATCCGATCGGAGATGTCGTCGCGGCCCAGAGTGGCGGAAGTGGTCAGGCGCGTGGGCGCGCCGCCTTCCGCGGGCATGACGTAGACCTCGGTATTGCCGTCGTATTGGGAGGTAAAGGCCAGGCGCGTGCCATCCGGAGAAAAACGCGGAAAGGAAGTGTAACCCGGCCCGCTGGTGAGCCGCCGGGCGGTCCCGCCCTCGCGGGGAACGGTGTAAAGCTGGCCGGCGTAACAGAAGACGATTTGCGAGCCATTGGTGGTGGGGAAACGAAGCAGGCGCGTCTCGTCTGATGCCGCGGCGGTTTCCGCCGCTCTCCCCGGAAGAAGCGGACTGGCGAGGAGGCAAAGAAGCACGGGCAGAAGGCGGCGAGTTGTTTTCATGGCAAGGGCGAAAGATTCCCGCGCTGAGAGAACGGCGCAACTACGGTTTCGCCATCGGTGGCCAGGTCATTTTCGGTCCGGTTAGAAAAGCCTGTCAAGTAGTTAGGCCGCGGAAGGGCGATTGGGGGCGGCGAGATTGGGCAGGAAAGCGGTGAGCAGACCGATGAGCGGAAGATAGGAGCAGATTTGAAAGATAAAGAGAATTCCGTGACGATCCGCCAAGGCACCCAGGACGGCTGAGCCAATTCCGCCCATGCCGAAAGCCAGGCCGAAAAAGAGCCCGGCCATCAATCCCACTTTTCCGGGAACGAGCTCCTGCGCGTAAACCAGAATGGCCGAAAACGCGGAGGCGAGAATCAGGCCGATGATGGCGGCGAGGATGGCTGTCCAGAAAAGATTGGCATAGGGCAGGGCAATGGTGAATGGGGCCACTCCCAGAATGGAAACCCAGATCACGGCCTTGCGCCCAATGCGGTCGCCAATGGGGCCGCCGAGAAAAGTGCCGGCGGCGATGGCGAACAGGAAGATAAAGAGATGGAGTTGCGCGCTCTGCACGGACAGGCCGAACTTTTTCATGACGAAAAACGTGTAATAGCTGGCCATGCCTGCGAGATAAAAGTACTTGGAGAAAACCAGGACCACGAGAATGCCTAACGAAAAAGCGACGCGGCGCCGGGGTAAGGGCGGGAGGTGAATCCCGGGCCGGCCCTGGTTTTCCCGGGCATGCCGGCGCACTTTGAGGGTGCGGCCATACCAGCGGCCCACGCCGATGAGCACGACGATGCCGATCAGCGCGAGCAGGGAGAACCACATGATGGACCCCTGGCCGCGGGTCACGATAATGGCGGCGGCCAAAAGCGGTCCGAGAGAGCTGCCGGCGTTTCCGCCTACCTGGAAGAGCGATTGGGCGAAGCCATGCTGTCCGCCGGAGCTGAGGTGGGCCACCCGCGAGGCTTCCGGATGAAAGATGGAGGAACCGAGGCCGACAAAAGCCACGGCCAGAAGCACCAGGCCGAGACTGGTGGCCAGCGAGAGAAGGATGAGGCCGAGAAGAGTGGAAGTCATCCCCAGGGCCAGGGAGAAGGGTTGCGGCCTTCGATCGGTGTAGAGCCCGACGAACGGTTGCAGAATCGAAGCGGTCATCTGGTTCGTTAGGGTGATCAGACCGATGTGCCGGAAGTCGAGGTGCAGCGCCTCTTTCAGCATCGGGTAAATGGCCGGGATCAACGATTGCAGGGTGTCGTTAACCAGGTGAGAAAAACTGAGCGCGGCGAGAACGCCGAGCACGGGAGCGGTGGCCGGGCCGGCCCGCCTCCCGGCCGCCACGGGCGACTCCGGAATGCACGGGCCGGTGGACGGGGCTTCGACAGAGTCGTGCATCAGGTAAACTAGAAAGAAGGCGACAGGAAGCGAGTGATTCGGAAAACCTTCATATTTGAAAAATGTGGCAGAGCGTAGGAATAGAGGGAATGACAAGTCATCTGATCAGGCGACGTTTACTCAGGGCCGGCGGTTTTTTTCTAATTGGGGACGGGCTGCTCGGCTTGGTGCGGCCGCGCAAATCCTTACTGCTCTCGCGTTTTAGCCCGGAGCTCACTCGGGCGGTGGCGGAGGAGCTGACAGAGTATCCGAGGCTGTCGCGTTCCATCCAGATCGCCAAGGTGGCCGTCGGCCTGGCTTTGGCCATTAGCCAGGTATCCGAGGATGTTTCCTAGATGAACGCGAGGGAAAAGCGGGTATAAATTTCCGACATGTGGTTGCTGATTCTCGGGTCGGCCAAATGGGGCGCGGTGGGCTTCGTGGTCGCCTTTTTTTTGATGAAGATCTACGAGGGCACGCACATTCATGACGATGTGCCGCGGCCGGAATTTAAAGAGCGCCGTTCCCGGCGGGCGACTCTCGTTCTGGCCACCTTTTCCGGGATCCTCTCAGCTCTTGTCTGGCTGCTGGTGCAAAAATTAGACTGAGCGCCAGGCGCGGGTGATTGGAGTCAATCGCCACGGCCAGGATGATGGTGTGGCATGAGCGGCCGCTCCCCGGAGAGAGCCGTCTGCGCCCAACCGGCATCAGTCTCCCAGCATGGTTCCGCGGCACTTGCGGGAGCCGCAGTGGCAGGCGTATTCCCGTTCCAGCTTTTTGGTGCGCCGCTCGTCTACTTCCAGCCCGTAATCATAAAAAAGTTCCTCGCCCGGCAGGATCGCGCGCAGGGCATAAATGAAAACGCGGTTCCCTTCCTCGATGGCCTCGCAATTGGGCGCGCAAGAGTGATTAATCCAACGCGCATCGTTGCCGCCGATCGCCGGATCGATCACGTCCTTCCCGTTCGTTAGGCCGAAAAGGAAAGTATGAGGCCCGTCAGCCTGCTCTGAGGCCTCTCCCCAGGGCAGGCGTTTCCCGGTGTATTCAATGATGCGCTTTCCTTTGGGGATTCGCCGGAGCGCGTAGGCGCCGCGTCCGTGCACGCCCGAGTCACGGACTTCCAGCAGGGGAGGCTGTTTTCTTCGTGGACGGGAAGGGCGCGTCTTTTCGGCCGGCGTCGGCTCGAGCGCTCGGGCAGCGGACCCGGCATTACTCCTGCTGGCAGTGGTCAGTGATGTTTCCTTTGATTTGCTGCATGGCATGGTCGCTTCGAATCTGATGACGATGGCGCACTGGGCGGAGCGAGACTGGAGCCTCGAGTCAGCCAATTTGCAAACGACAGTCTGCCAATTTAGAGGCATCCGGGAGGCACGCGAAAGGGCTGGTATTCGTAACGGGAGACTGGCAGCATCAATGGCTGGGGCATTGCTCATGAGGAATCCCGGTAAACATTTTCTCCTACTCACGACTTGTCTGGCTAGCGGCCTGATGCTATGCGGTCCGGCGACCAGAGCGGCCGCGGATGAAGCGCGCGTGACGCGGGTGGTGCACGACGTCAAACTTCTTTCGCCGCAGACAAAGCCCAAACCCGCCGCCTTGAATGACAAAGTCGGCGATGGGACCGGAGTGCGCACGGGAGACTCGTCGCGCTCGGAACTGACGTTCGTGGATCTGACGATCGAGCGGCTGGGATCGAATTCCGTTTTCAGTTTCAACCAGGGCGGCCGCAGCGTGAGTCTGAGCGGCGGCTCCGTGCTTCTGCGGGTTCCGAAGGATTCGGGTGGAGCCACCATGACCACGAACGCGGTCACAGTGGGGATCACGGGCACGACCGTGATTCTGGAAACAACCCGGGCGGGGCGAAATAGGCTGATTGCCCTGGAAGGCGGCGCCAAGGTTTCACTCAACAAGAATCGGAGCCAGTCGGTCTACGTTCGCGGTGGACAGATGGAAGATGTTCCTCCCGGCGCCACCACCCTGCCGCCGCCGGTCAACGTGAATCTCTCGGATATCATGAGAACGCATCCGTTGATCACGGGCTTCGGGCCGTTGCCCAGCCGGGATTTGATTATGGCCACGGCGTCGAACCCTCCGCCGGTTAGCCAGGGGCAGCCTCCCGACGGGGAGCCTCCGCCACCTCTGCCGGGCATTGTGCCTCCGATCATTCCGACGATTGTCGGTGTAGGGCTGCCAATCATCGGCGGCGGAGGCAGTTCGCACCCAACTCACGGGAACACGAATACGCATGGGAACACGGATACCCATGGGAACAGGAATTCAGATGGGAACACGCGGACCAACGGGAATAAGGATAAGGGCACAAAATATCCCGGGAAAACCAACGCAAATACGCCCAAGCCCGACGGAAACTCAGGGAGAATCCCGACGACTGGCGGCACGAATACGCAGACTCATCCCGCGACTGGATCTAATTACAGATCCGGCCATCCAGCCACGATCACGCGGCGGAAAAAACCGCCAAATACCTATTGAATCACGCCGGGGTTAGGCGTGGATGAAAGCGTCTCGTTTTTGGCTGGTGGCTGGCAGGGCGCGCCGATGACTAACGACTGTCCCATCACTTCAAGATGCGACGATTTGTCCTGAATCCAGGCGTCATTCTTGCCGTCGTTTTGTATTTCACCGGTCTGGCCGCGCTCTCGCACCGCCAGGATTTCGAAGTGGCGGATGCGATGATTGAACTCGCCTTCTTCGGGCTGCTCCTGCCTGTCATGGCGTGGGCGACGACGAGGCGGTGTCCCGCTCCGGTCATCACCGCGCAGCGTCGCGGCTGTGAGGTCCTTCTTGTCCTGGGTCTCATCATCTTCGTGGCGGTGTACTTAATTTCCGGTCCCCAGGCCATTGATGCGCTGCTTCCGGCGGCCTGGACGTCGTCGCCTCGGATCCATGTATTCGTCAATTTGGGAAAGAAGCTGATCGTCTTTGTCCTTTTGCCGTGGGCGCTTTTCCGAGTGGCCTTTGGATATCGCTGGCGAGATTTCG
>DASXIK010000069.1:0-15860 GCA_036498025.1 Chthoniobacterales bacterium | reverse complement strand
CTTGCCGAAGTTTCGCATTATTGACCCGCTTGTTGCTCTCCCCGCGTTTTCCCGCCCGGGGCGCCGCCCCGACCGCGGTCAGCGGCCGGTCCAGTTTCCCGGCCAGCCAGCGGTAACATTCGCTCAGGAGCAGAGGCGTGTTATCCGCCACGTTATAGATCTGCCCGCCCGGCGCGGATCGCTTGATTCCCAGGAAAAAAAGCGCGGCCGCAGCGTCGTCCCTGTGCAACTGATTGACGAAGCGGTCCTCATGCGGATCGATGACCGCTTCGCCGCGCAGAACTCGTTGCAGCAGGGCGGAGCGACCTGGGCCGTAGAGCCCGGCGAACCGGGCGACGGTGCCGCCGCGTTGCAGGACATGGTCCTCCGCTTCACGCAGGATCCTTCCCGTCTCCGACTCCGGCTGAGCCGCGCTCTCCTCCGTCACCCACTCGCCGGAGCGCTGCGCATACACGCTCGTGCTGCTCACAAAAATCATGGCCGCTTCGGCAAAGCGCTCGCATAAATGCCGCGCACCTTCGAGATAAATGCGCCGATAGGCGGTGGCGTCGCCTCCGCGGGTGCTGGCTGAATGAATCACCAAATCGAAAGTCCCGTCCGCCGTTCGCACCTGGTTTGCATCTTCGAGATTGATCGCCCGCATCAGGCAACGCGGCCCCGGCTCCAGCTCGGCCTGCCCGCCGCGCGTCCAGCCTTCCACGCTCCAGCCGGCTCCCTGAAATAATTTCGCCGCCGCCGCGCCGACATATCCGCACCCGGCGATGAGAACACGGCCCACGTCCGCCTTTCAGGAAGCCGCGGCGGCAATCTCAATCTCGCCGAAAGGATCCGGCTGAGTCGCCAGGATTTGCTTGAGCCTGATCAATTCCAGCAGCGCCAAAAACGTAACCACGATCTCCACGCGCGAGGCGATCTCCCCAAAGAGCTCCGAGAAACGCAGACGCCCCCCGTCTGCCACCCGCCGTAGGATGATGTCTATTTTCTCCGACACAGTGAAATGTTCGCCGAAAATTTCCCGCAAATCCTCCCGCGCTTCCACTCGCTTGATCACATTTTGAAACGCGTTGATCAGTTGAAAAATTCCGACTTCGCCGAGGCGCAAAGGCGTTTCCGCGAGAGCCGCGGTTGCGCCTCCGTCGCGCGTAAACATCCGTTCCTGCTCGAGTTCGCGGACATGCAACTGGGCAGCAGCTTCCTTGAACTTTTTATACTCGATGAGCTGCCGGATCAGTTCCCATCGGGGATCATCCTCCTCCGCTTCCTCGTCGGGTGGCTGCTGGTCGACCGGCAGCAGGCTGCGGCTTTTCAGGTAAATCAGGTTGGCGGCCATGACCACAAACTCGCCGGCCAGGTCGATGTTCAGCTCCTTGAAAGCCTGGATATACTCGAGGTACTGCCGCGTGATGCGCTCAAGCGAAATGTCGTAGATGTCGATCTCATCGCGCTTGATCAGAAAAAGCAGGAGATCGAGCGGTCCCTCAAAAATCTCCAGCTTGACCTTGTAATCGGTTTCCATGGGTCGGGCCGATTGTAAGAGAGACGGCGACAATGTAAACCCGCGCCTGCGTTCGCCGGAAAAAAGCCGCGCGCGGGCGCCCTATTCGGCAACAAATTTCCGATGCACCCAGACGCTGTTCACGATGCCCAGACCGAACATGATCATGAGAACAAAGGAGCCGCTATAGCTGATCAGAGGCAACGGCACTCCGGTGATCGGCAGCATGGAAATGGTCATCCCGACATTCTGGAAGATATGCGTGAAAATCAGCGAGGTGATGCCGATGACGAGAAGCAGGCCAAACTGGTCGCCCGCGAAGAAAGCGACGAAAAGACAGGTGAGCAGCAGCAGGGCGAAGGCGCCGATCAGAAACGCGCCTCCCACAAATCCCCACTGCTCGCCGATGGCGGAGAAAATGTAGTCGTTATGCACGGCCGTTGCCGGCAGAAAACCGAGCTCGATCTGCGTGTTCTGCGCTTTGAAACCCTTGCCCGACCAGCCGCCCGAGCCAATGGCGATAAGAGATTGGTTGATCGCCCAGGCGGAGCCTTGCTTGTCGATATCAGGATCCAGAAAAGCGGTAATCCGGTCCTTTTGATACGGTTTGAGTCCCAGATTAATGGCGATGGGGATAAAGGCGATCCCGATGAGGATGATGCAAATCAGATAGCGTAAGGGCAGGCCGGCCACGAAGAGCAAAGCCATCAGCACCGGCGCCCAGATGATCGCTTCGCCCAAGTCCGGCTGCAGCAGGATCAGAAGACAAGGCGCGCCCACGATGGCCCCGCATAAGAGCAGCCGGAGCATCGGATGCATTTGCTTGAACTGACTGAGAAACAACGCCAGCACCATGATCCCCGCGACCACGGCCAACTGGGCCGGCTGAAAATTAATAGGCCCGAGGTGGAGCCAGCTCCTCGCGCCGTAAACGCGCTGCCCAATAAACTTGGTCAGCACCAGGAAGAATATCCCGGCCAGATACATAGGCAGAGCGCCCCATCTGATCCAGTGGTAATCGATCAGGCTCGTCACCATGAAGGCAAAAAGGCCGACCATCACCCAGTTGGCCTGCTTGCGCCAGAACTCGGAGGCGACCGAATCCTCCCTCATATAAGTAGCACTATAAATGGCGATGACCCCGAAGATGGCCAGCGCCAGCATATTGGCGAGCAGCAGCCAGTTGAGGCCGAGCAGTTTCCGGAGAAAAGGCGTCATCTATACGGTTGAATCACCCCCGGAGTGTAAGCTTCGGGCGGGGAAATTATATGCAGATTTTAGAGATATACAAAGCGGAGGCCTTGGACCTCTCAGAAGCCAAATCATTCCGTCATAAATAACTCAAGGACAGTTACTTATAATGTAGATCGAAAATTTCCTAGCGCGTTGCTTGTCAGCCAGTTGAACCCGATTACAATAAAATCTGTCTCTTACTTAGTTCTTACAGGGTTCGATTATGGCGAAAAAAACTAAGCGCAAACTGGCCCGCTCTGTTCTCCCCATGCAGGGGCAGTTACAACTGCGGCACGAGGGACGTTACTTTGATCTGCAGCGCATCTTCAGCGACCTGAAGCGCCGATATTTTCGCGGCCGCCTGCGCGATTATCAAGTGAAGTGGGGCCGGCGACGCCGCCAACGTCCCCGGGAGTATTTCATCTTCGGAACGATCCAGGAGGAAGACCGCGTCATTCGCATCAACCCCGCCCTCGATCAGCCCTTCGTTCCGCTCTGGTTTCTACAATACGTGCTCTATCACGAGATGCTGCATTCAGTGGTGCCCGATGAAGAACTGCCGGACGGCAGGAGGCGAGTGCACACCGAGGAATTCAAGCGCCGCGAGCAGCGGTTTCGCGGATATCGTCGCGCCCGCCGCTGGGAAGAAGAGAACCTGGCCAAGTTCCTGCGCTAACGAACTCAGCGCTGCTCCGTGCTCGCCGGGGAACTCTCAGACGGCGAGGGGGTCGTCGCTACGTTCTTTTTGATCAGGTACCAAAGCGTGGTCGCGAGCAGCAGGGAGATCAACTTCGCGCGCCAGTTTTTCAGGATCAGTCTCTTCATAGGTGCCCTGCAATAAGATTTCCGAAATGCGCTGCCGGAACGTCTCAGGGGTAAAATTACGCTCAATGCGCCGCCGATGACAGATGGAAATTCCGCCCGTCTCCTCGGAGACCACGATGGCGACGGCGTCCGATTCCTCGGTAATGCCCAGCCCGGCACGGTGCCGCAGTCCCAGATCGCGATCGAGTGTCTCCCGCTGGCTCACTGGAAAGATGCAGGCGGCCGCGGCCATGCGGCCGTTGCGAATGATGACCCCGCCATCGTGCAGCGCCGACTTGGGATGAAACAAAGTCAGGATCAACTCCACGGAAAACTCGCCGTCAATGGTCACACCCGTCTCTTCATACACGCGAATGGAAGTGTCCCGCTCAATGGCGATGAGCGCGCCGAATTGTTTGTTGGCCAGTTGCGTGATGGCTTCCGCGATGTCGTGCACTGTTTCCCGTTTCTCGCTGGTGAGCGAAAAAATCGGATGACCCCCCAGCTCCGCCAGACCACGGCGCAGCTCCGGTTGAAAGATGACCACCAGGGCCACCGCCAGGAAAACGGAAAAGCTGCGCACAATCCAGCCGATGACCACCAGATTGAGCAGCGTGGAGATGAGGGTCAGCGTCAGGAAAACAATGGCCAGGCCGGTCAAGACCTTGGCTCCGCGCGTCCCGCGAAAGTAGAGGTAGCCATAGTAAATGACCACGCTCAGCAGAATGACCTCGCAGAGACTGCGCCAGCTTCGAAGCCAGAAATAGAGAATCTGGTGGATCATGTGATAAGAACCGCCTCCGCCATGCGTAAGGCATGCAGATTTGGGGCCACGTCGTGCACCCGAAAAACTTCCGCGCCCCGACCCCGCAACAAAGCCGTCAGGGCCACCGTACCGCTGAGCCGGTCGGCCGGCTCCTCACCGGTCAATTTGCCCAGAAACGATTTGCGCGAAACGCCGATCACGATTGGCTGGTTCCCCACCCGGAGACGATCGAGATTTCCCAGTAACTCGAGATTGTGCTCCAGCGTTTTGCCGAATCCGATTCCCGGATCAAACGCGATGGCCATTGGATCAATACCGCACTCTAGGGCGCACGCATATTGTTGTCGAAAAAAATTCGCGACCTCATCCACCACGTCAATATAACTCGGCGCCACCTGCATAGTTTTCGGATTTCCTTGCATGTGCATGATGATGACCGCCGCCCCGCGCCGGGCGATCAGTGGGAACATGGCCGGGTCCGCCCGTCCCCCGCTGATGTCGTTGACCACGGTCGCTCCCGCCTCCAGCGCGGCCTCGGCCACTTCTGCCTTGCAGGTGTCTATGGAAATATAACCCTCGATCTGACCGCGCAGTTGCTCGATTACCGGGATAACCCGCTTCATCTCCTCCTCCGCCGCCACCGGCTCGGCTCCGGGCCGGCTCGATTCGCCGCCCACATCGATGATTTGCGCGCCCGTCCGCGCCATCTCCACCGCATGCGCCACGGCGATCTCCGGCGAAAAAAAACGGCCGCCATCGAAAAACGAGTCGGGCGTCACATTCAACACCCCCATGATCATTCCGCGGCGCGAGAGATCGACCGTGCTCCCTCCGATTTTCCACACCCTTGGATCCATCATGGTTGAGACTACCATCAAGCCTCGATTATTCGAAAATCCACTGCGGCAGCCTTTTGGGGAACAAAAAGATCACGCTTGGTCTCGCGCCATTTCGTGTGGACAGTTGGGCTCCACGTGAAAAATAACCGACCCACCCTCCGCGAATCCGTCCTGCGCCTGCTGGCCCGGCGCGATTATCGCCCGCTCGACGATGCCGGCATCGGGAGGCAACTCAATTTGAAATCCCCGCAGCGCCGGGAGCTGCGCAAAACCCTCGACGAAATGGAGCGCGCCGGCGAAATCGCCCGCATCCGCAAAGATTGCTACATCCTGCCGGACGAAGCCGATCTCGTTACCGGCACTCTCTCCATCCATCCTTCCGGTTTCGCTTTTCTGGTGACGGAAAAGGCGGGGGAGAAGGACATCTTCGTGGCCGCGCAAAATACTGGCACGGCCATGCACGGCGATCGCGTGGTCGTGCGCATCGATCGGGATGCCGCCGCCCGATCTCGCCGCAAAGATCACACGCGCGCTGAAGGTCGGGTGATTCGTATCCTGGAACGGGCTCACGACACCATTGTGGGCACGCTCCAGCAGTCGCCTAATTTCTTTTACGTGGTGCCGGATGATCCCCGTCTGACGCACAACGTCTATGTGCAGGTTCCGCCGCCTGCGCGGCTGCCGCGTGCACCGCGTGTGCGCGACAAAGTGGTAGTGCACCTGCAGGCGTGGGAATCGCGCCACGTGAACCCGGAAGGGGAGATCGTCGAGGTGCTCGGCTCAGCCGACGATCCCGGCGTCGACGTTCTTTCAATCGTTAGGAATTACCATTTGCCCACGGAATTTCCCAAGGCGGTGCTCGACGAGGCCGAGCAGATCGCCCCCACTGTGGAAGAGCGCCTGTTTGCAGGCCGGGAGGATCTGCGCGGAAAATTCATCGTCACCATCGATCCGGACGACGCCAAGGATTTCGATGATGCCGTGGACGTGGAAAAACTCGGGCGCGGCGGCTGGCGGCTGGGCGTCCACATCGCTGACGTTGCCGCCTATGTGACACCAGGCAGCGCGCTCGACCGCGAAGCGCGGCAACGGGGCAATAGTGTTTATCTCCCGGACCGGGTCATCCCGATGCTCCCCGAGCGCTTGAGTAACGGAGTCTGCAGTTTGAAACCGGAGGTGGATCGCCTGACCCACTCCGCTTTCATCGATTTTGATGCTCAAGGTCGCGTCACTTCCACGCGGTTCGGTCGAACGATCATTCGCAGTGCCAAGCGTCTCACTTACAAGGAGGCCTACGCCATCCTGCAGGCGCCGCCGCGCGATCAACTGGGCGAGCGGCTCCATCTTGCCTGGGAACTGGCCGCCTTATTGCGTCGCCAACGATTCGAGCACGGCTCCCTCGATCTCGATTTTCCCGAGGTGAAAGTGCGCCTCGACGAGAATGGCAAACCCATCCGGCTTGAGCGCATTGAAAACGACGAGTCCCATCAACTGGTCGAGGAGTTCATGCTCGCGGCCAACGAAGCGGTGGCGCGTGAGCTGAAGAACCGCTCGATCCCCACGCTTTACCGCGTCCATGAGAACCCTGATCCGGAAAAGCTGGCGGAGTATCGCGAGCTGGCTCTGAGTTATCAATATCGCGTTGGCGACCTGAAACAGCGCCGGGAGATCCAACGGCTTCTTGCCGCCACCAAGGGCAAGCCGGAAGAACAGGCGTTGAAGATCGGCCTTCTGAAAAGTCTCAAGCGGGCGCGCTATTTGCCCCAGCCCCTCGGGCACTACGGTCTGGCCAAGACCAACTATCTCCATTTCACCAGCCCCATCCGGCGATACGCCGACCTGGTGGCTCATCGCTCCCTGGCCGCACGCAACGAGAAGCGCCCGCCGCGCACCGACCTCGGCGAGCTTGCCTCGCTCGCCGAGCACATTTCCACTACGGAGCGAACCGCCGCCGAGGCGGAAATGGAGGCGGTCCGCATGAAGAAGCTGGAATTCTTCGAGCGTCAGTTGGCCGAGCGCGACCCGCAGGTCTTCCGCGCCACCGTGGTCGATGTGCGCAATTACGGGTTAGTCATCGAACTGCCCGAGGTGGTCTTGTCGGGCGTGGTGCATGTCTCTACCCTGACCGACGATTTTTACGTGTTCGATGCCGCCCAGCGTCGTCTCACCGCGCGCCGTTCGCGTAAACGCTTCTCTGTGGGAGACGAGTTGCGCGTTTTTGTCGCCCGGGTGGATCGCTTCAAGCGCCAGATAGATTTCGCCCTGGCCGATCAGGCGAAGCCGGCTGCTCCCCGGGGCCGGCGGCGGCGTTAACTTTTAACGCAAATCGCCATAAAACCGGGTTAACGAATACCCGCAAATTATCCTTCCCTTCCGGCCCGGTCATGGTCAAACTCGCACACTTTAGGAATGGACAACATCATCGACGCAAAGGAACTTCAGATTGAGCGCAAGCACTTTCACGTGGAGTTCCGAGAAAACGATCGCGGCAAGTTCCTGCGGATCACGGAAGAGGCACACGGCCGGCGCAACACCATCATCGTTCCAAGCACTGGAGTAGATGAGTTCACTGCGGCCATCGGCGAAGTGTTAACGAGCGCGGAAAGCGCCGCTCACGCCTGATCCAGGAATCAATCGTATCGGGGGGATAGGAGCCGGATTCCATCGCTGGGATCCCGGCGGCGCGTTGACACGCAAACAAGCGACACTAGTTTGCGCTTCACGACCGATCCATCGAAACCATTTATGGCTGAGAACAAGAAAGCTTCCCACCGCGCCTCACGGAAACCGGGCAAAGCGGCAGCGCGCAGACCAGCCGGGCCCAAAAAGAAGGGCTCAAAATACGTCTATTATTTCGGCAGCGGCAGGGCCGACGGAGCCGGGAACATGAAACCTCTGCTCGGGGGCAAGGGCGCAAATCTCGCCGAAATGACCCGCATCGGCCTGCCCGTTCCTCCCGGTTTTACCATCACCACCGAGGTCTGCACTTACTACTACGCGCACAAAAAGCATTATCCGGCCACGCTCGAGGCCGAAATGCGGGCGACCATGGCCAAAGTGGAGCATGTCATGGGCACCAGGTTTGGCGACACCACCAGGATGCCTCTCCTCGTGGCCGTGCGCTCGGGCGCGCGCGATTCCATGCCCGGCATGATGGACACCATCCTTAACCTTGGGCTGAACGACGAGACCGTGAAGGCGCTGGTCAAGGCCACTAGCAACGAGCGCTTCTCCTGGGACTGCTACCGCCGCTTTATTCAGATGTACGGCGACGTCGTCATGGGCGTGCAGAAACGGGAAGGCGAAGATCACGATCCGTTTGAATCATTGATCGAGCATTACAAGGACGAGAAATACGGCCAGCACGACATCGACGACTCCAAGCTAACCGCCCCCGATTATCAGGAACTGGTCGCGCGCTTCAAAAAACTGGTGAAAGAGCGCACCGGCAAAGCGTTTCCTAACGACCCGTGGGATCAACTCCATGGCGCGGCCGGCGCTGTTTTCGGCTCGTGGATGAACGATCGCGCCATCGTCTACCGCAGAAAATACAACATCCCCCAGGAATGGGGCACGGCGGTCAACGTGCAGGCCATGGTTTATGGCAACACCGGCGAGAACTCCGGCTCCGGCGTGGCCTTCACCCGCAATCCCGCCAACGGCGTGGATGAATTCTATGGCGAGTTTCTCATCAACGCCCAGGGCGAAGACGTCGTCGCCGGTGTGCGCACGCCGCAGCCAGTGATCGAACTGAAAAGGCTCATGCCTAAAGCCCACGACGAACTTCTCAAGGTGCGGGCGCGGCTGGAGAAACACTTCAAGGATGTGCAGGACGTGGAATTCACCATCCAGGATGGCCGGCTCTTCATGCTCCAGACACGGAACGGCAAGCGCACCGCCGCCGCCGCCTTGAAGTTCTCCATGGACATGTGCAAAGAGAAATTGATCGACTGGAAAACCGCCGTGCTGCGCAACCCGGCCGATCAGCTGGACCAGTTGCTGGCCCCGATCTTCGATGTCACGGAGCTCAAGAAAGCGAAGGCCATCGCCACCGGCCTGCCCGCCGGGCCGGGCGCCGCT
The DNA here is from genome assembly GCA_036498025.1 of Chthoniobacterales bacterium. Taxonomy (GTDB): domain Bacteria; phylum Verrucomicrobiota; class Verrucomicrobiia; order Chthoniobacterales; family UBA10450; genus JBBRDU01. The sequence goes on along the minus strand of DASXIK010000069.1, from coordinate 6,643 downwards.
TCTGGGAGAATTTATCTGAATGCCGACCGCGCGGCGGCTGCCGAGCAGAGGGGCGAAAAAGTTCTGCTCGTGCGCAACGAAACCAGCCCGGAGGATTTGCGCGGCATGATTGCGGCCGAAGGCATCCTGACGGCCAAAGGCGGTGTCTCCTCTCATGCAGCTCTGGTTGCCCGCCAGATGGGCAAGGTTTGCATCTGCGGGGCCTCCGCTTTGCAAATCGATTACGCCAAAAAAACCGTCCGCGCCGGAGACCAGGCTTTTCAGGAAGGCGATTACCTGTCCATCGACGGCACCAGTGGGACGGTCTATGCCGGCCAACTCGCCACCGCCCCGAGCGAAATTATTACCGGCACCCTGCACGGCGACAAAGCCGCTCAAAAAACGGAGAAATTCAAAGCCTTCAACCAACTGATGAAGTGGTGCTCGCAGTTGGCCAGGCTCGACGTGCGTTGCAATGCTGATAATCCGGAGCAGACGGAGAACGCGCTCGCCTTCGGCGCAGTCGGGATCGGTCTCACCCGGACCGAGCACATGTTCTTTGAGGGCGACCGGATCGACGCGATGCGCGAGATGATTCTGGCGGAGAACGTCGCGGATCGTAAGACTGCGCTGGCCAAGTTGCTGCCGTATCAACGCGAAGATTTCACCGGCATTTTCAAAGCGCTCAAAGGCTTTCCGGCCACGATTCGGTTGCTTGATCCACCGCTGCACGAATTCCTGCCGCACGACGCGAAATCGCAGGCTGATCTCGCGAAGAAGATGGGCGTTTCCGCAGAGAAGATCGCCCAGCGGGTCGAACAATTGCACGAATTTAATCCCATGCTCGGCCACCGTGGCTGCCGCCTCGGCATTGCCTATCCGGAGATTACCGAGATGCAGGCGCGCGCCATATTCGAAGCCGCCGCCGACGTGACCAAAGCGAAAATCAAGGTGAAGCCCGAGGTGATGATTCCTCTCGCCGGCTTCAAGAAGGAAATCGACCTGCAAGCCGAGATCGTCCACCGCGTCGCCAGCGAAGTGATGGCGGAAAAGAAGGTGAAGTTCTCCTATCTGGTCGGCACCATGATTGAAGTGCCGCGCGGCGCCCTGACCGCCGATGAGATTGCGCAAACTGCCGAGTTCTTCAGCTTCGGCACGAACGACCTGACGCAGACTGCGCTCGGCATCAGCCGTGACGACATGGGCAACTTCCTCATGCCTTACGTGGAGCACGAAATCTTCAAGAAAAACCCGTTCGCCACGCTTGACCAGACGGGTGTCGGCCAGCTGATGCAGATCGCCGTCGAGAAGGGCCGCCGCACCCGCCCCGGTCTTAAAATCGGGATTTGCGGCGAACACGGAGGCGATCCCGAGAGCGTCAAATTCTGTCACCGACTGGGCCTGAACTATGTGAGTTGCAGTCCTTTTCGCGTGCCCATCGCGCGCCTGGCCGCGGCGCAAGCGGCCCTGGTTCGTTAGTCACGCCAGCGATACAACCAGACATCCGGCCCAAAAGTGGAGGTCGCGTGAGTGAGCAAATGGAACCGCCCGTCCGCCGGGACGGAGGCCCCGGCAAGCTCCGGATAGAGCTGCACGGGTAACGAGTCTTCCGTGGACATAAAGACAACGTAACCCACGCGCTGCGCCTGCAGGTAGGCGGCGAAAACACTGGCATCGTCCCACGCCTTTGCCGGCGCGTCGAAGGTGCTGAGAAATCGGCTGGCTGGCAGGCGCGACAAGACCCGCACGGCCACATCATCAGAGAAAATTCGCGTCTCCCCATCATGCGAGCCCGCCAGATCGGCCACCAGCGCATCCGCCACTTTGGCCTGGGCCTGGAAATCATTCATCACTTTGGGAATCATGGGCAGTTGCCGCCTGACCATCTCCGCGCAGGCCAGGACGAGCGCCGTCATGCCTAACCACCCCAGCCACGCGGGCTTCACTTTTTCGCGCAAGAGCTCCATGAGCCAGGCCACCAGGGGCAGGCCCAAAACAAGGGCGAATAATCCGTAGCGCGGGAGCCAGACGGGCTGACGCTTGGTCGCATAGGCCAGCACGAGCAGACCGAGAATGGAAAAAAAGTAGGAAAGAATCGCGAACACGGGCCACTGAAAGCGGCCGCGACGCCACCATGCAATCAGCCACAAAAGCGCAGCCGTCATGCAAGCGAGAAAGACCATGCGGTTCGCCCCCAGCAGGAGATAATCGAGATCGCCGAGCACATCGGCCGCCGCGAATCCGTGACGCGACGGATGAAATTCCACGTAGCGCGCGTGATACTGCGCGCGTGCCGCAAAGAAGGCGAACCAGTCTCCCCGCGCCAGGCGGCCAATCAGTAGCCAGCCTAGCGGCGGAAACGCCAGCAGAGCGCAACCCGCCAGCGAGATGCGCCGCTGCCGCATGAACTGCAGAACAGGCAGAAGCGGAATAAGAGCCCAGGCTTCCACTCTCACGGCGCCGGCCAGAGCCGCGCAAACCGTCGACGCCCACCAGCGATCCTTCAGCAAAAACCAAAGACTGGCCAGGATGAGGCAGCCAAACGGCACATCGGTCATGCACGCCGCCGAATAGAGAAGGTTCAATGGATTGAGCAGGACCAAGCCGTAGACAATCACGCTCGCCACCGTCCACTGTGTCAGATGCCGGGCGATGGCAAAAACTAAAATGCAACTGGCCGCTCCGCATAGCGACGAGAGAATTTTCCCGGACAGGAGCGGGTCGTGCAGCCAGATGTTCGGAACGGCCGCGACAAATTGAAAAAGCGGGAGCCAGAATCCGTAAAGGTCGGCCAGTCGAAAATGGCCGCCGGCCAGATTGGCGCTGAGCCGCGCGATCATTTCCGCATCGGAATATCCATCCTGCTCCGCATTCGGGAGGTAAAATGCAGCCCCGAGCCGAACCGACAGAGCGACCACCCATAGCAGGATCCAGGTGGAGAGACGGGGAGAAGCCGCCCCTTCGTCTCCCTGATCATTGAGCCGCGGCCGCGACTGCCTAACCACTGATGAACTCATCACGCTGGGATGAAGATTGCTTCTACTTCCTTGCCGCCTGGGCGTAAGCCACCCAGGCATTCCAGGCACGTTCCCAATTTTTCTTCTCCGCCCAGGCGCGAGCCTCCAGGAAATGGAAGTAAGCTGGGGCCTTGGGCCGCTCGCTGAAATGCCGGGCCGTGATCAACGCGTCATCGACCCGGCCCCGTTCCATCTGCCTCCTATATAAAGCATAGCCGGTCGCGTAATTATCCGGATTTGTGTAGTAGCGGTTCTGCAGTTCCTCGAGCGAAGCCGTTTCCTGCAAGCGCGGCATGGCCACCGCTTCTCCGTACTTTTCCGCCAGTTGATAGGCCGCCTCAAAATCCTTTCTGGCCGCTTTATCCCTGGCCAACCCCAGCCATGCATCCGCCATCCAGACGGGGTGCTGCTGCACCTGTCTCGATAGCTCATCCAGATCACCGCGCTCCGACCAAAGGGCGAAAAGCGCCAGCTTTTCCGTTTCGGTCATGGTGTGCAAATCGGGATCGTTCTCCAGGAAACGCTTGAGCTCACGCTTGAATCGGTCGCCGGAGACTCGGTTCAGGTAGGCCAGCACCAGATCATGCCGGGTCAGCCCAACGTCTTCGAGAATGTGTCCCACCTCCGGATTCTCAATGGCGGCTTTCTCGAGCATGTTGCCATAAACGCCGAGGCGATGAGAATCAGTCTGGGTTCGACGCAGGGCTTCGCGCCAGGCCGTGGCCGCATAGATTGGCTGGGATGCCAGCCACGCAGTTCCCTCCGCCAAAGGTACCTCCCATGAATTGGGCTCGAGGTAGCGGGCCCGCCGAAAATCGTCGAGCGCATTCTCCTCCTGCCTGGCTCCCACTTCCGCGAGAGCGCGCGAAAAATATAACTGCCAGTCGAGCGGCGCCCATTTCAGAGCCCGCGTGTTCAGCGTCATCGACTCGGAATAGTTCCGGTCGAAGTTGGCCGCTGATGACAGCTGTTTCACAACAGACACCCCTATCGAACCCGGCAGGAGCGCTTTTCTATCCACAGCCACGGTCCAGGTGATGCCGGTAACGAGCAGACCCAGCCCCAGAAGCCGGAAAAAAAACGGCGCGACGACGCTCGGCTTCAAGGCCAGCGGCCGATGCAGAGCCGCTCCGAGAAGAAACAGTCCGGCATAGGCGGTTCCGACCCGGTGACCCGAGACATCCACCAGCCCGTGCGCGGCAAAGCAGAGTGCGCCCAGCAGCGCGGCTACGCGAAAGCGTTGGTTCGTTCCTTCCTTTAACGGCAACACGTGACGGAGCAATAAGGCCGCGCCCACGAGAGTCAGGAGAACGGCCGGCCAGCCCATCTCCGTCCACATCCAGAGCCAGTCACTTTCCGGATGCAGCACGCGTAGCTCCGTGATCGATACATGCCGGAAGCCCGCGAAAATCGCTTCGAAATTGCCCAGCCCAACTCCACACCAAGGCGACGACCGGATCATGCCAAAGGTGTCGTGGAAAATTTTCCAGCGAAAATCGGTCAGCACCCCTTCGTCGCCCAAGTGGTGAAGATGAAAACGATTGAGAGTTTCTCCGCCGAGCAAGAGGAGGGCGCTGAGAAGGAGCAACAGGAATGAGGCTCCCACGGCCAGGCGCGCGTGGGTGCGCTGGCGCAGGGCCACGATGGCAATCCACAGGGCGCTTCCGCCGACGAGAATGATCACTCCAGCTCGCGAATAATTCAGAACGATCCCAGTAATCAGCACGCCCAAGCCGATGAGCCACAGGGCCCAACGTTTTCGGCTATGCCGCATATCATCCTGTCCGCAGGCCAGCAGAACGATGGCCGTGATGCCGAAGAGATCACCCGTCTGGTTGCGATTGGGAAAGGGACCGAAGCCGCGGACGTTGATCCAGAAGGAGGGCGATGCGTGCCCCAGGTAAAAGAAGGTGGAGACAGCCGCCAGAATCACGATCCCGACAACGAACAAACGCAGCTGATACCGCGCGCCTCGCAGTTCCAGCTCCTGCGTGGCAACGAAATAAAGCCAGCTGACGCCCGCGATCAGGCTGAGCAAGCAGGTGGCGCTGATCCATGGTTGCGCCGATACGGTTTGCGGCAGCAATGCCCCAAAATCGCCTACCAGGATGGACCGCCAGGCCGGAACGAAGAACCAGCGCGCTGGCAAAAAAGCGATCGCCCCCAGACAGACGAACAAAAGCAACACGCTGTTGGTCACGAGGCCTAGTGACAGCCGCGGTGGACGGAGTAAAAGCATGAATCCCAACAGTCCCACCACGATGCCTTCGGCCCATTTCTGTGTACCTCCGGCAAGGAAACAGGCCAGCACCGGCAGAAGAGCGGCGGCGGTGCCGCTACTCGTTCGAGCCAGGGTGCGGCTTCGCCGGGGACGCGATTCGGTATGGAGGGGATCTGGCATCACCCGGGAAAAAGTACCATGGTATGGGAATAGCTAGATTATGCAGGGCTCGGCAGTTCTGCGGCTGTATGTTAGCGCGTATCTTAGCACGAGTTGAAGCTCCGCAGCCATCGCGTAGTCTGCCCTCGTTCCACCCACGATAAGCCATGGTAACGCAACGCACGGAAGGTCTCTACCGCCTTTTCCTGCTCTGTCAGATCATCATGGTGGCCGTGCTCTTCTGGCTCGGGGTCTCGTTCATGGTCAGCTTCTATTCCTCCGGAGCCGCCGGAACCGAACTGACCTGGCGGCGTTACAGCATTTATTGCGGCATTCTCGTCATCGGCATGACTCTCGAGGCGCTCACCCGTTCGAAGAATTACTTCATGCAGAACGAGCTCCTGCGCACGCATCGTCTGAGCCTTCGCCAGACCGTAGCCAGCATCGGTCTGCTCGTCCTTTACCTCATCGCCACCAAGGACGGCTTCATTTCGCGAATCTTTTTCTTCAACTTTGTTCCATGGCTCTACGTGGCCCTGCTCTTCTCGCATTACTACCTGCCGGGATTGCTCGCCCGCAATATCTTCCGGCGCGAGGAAAAGACGCTGCTCGTCGGGTCGTCCAAGAAAGCCACGGAGCTGGCCGACTGGCTCAAGCGCAAGGCGGAAATCGGTTTGCGCACCGTCGGACTCATTACCGATGAACCAGCCGCTCACCGGGAGAATGGAATCGCCATCGTCGGCAAGTCGGATCAGCTGGAAAAGGTCATTTGCGAACGCGGCATCACCCAGGTCATCCTCCTGGAGTTTCCCCAGGTCACGCCGGCCAACCAGGCCGTCATTCGGATCTGCGACCAACTTGGAGTCCGCCTCTTTATCCTGAGTGACCTGGAAGAACGGCTGCGGCATGCCGTCACGTTTTTCGAGGACGGAGGATTTCGCTTCATGGGACTGCGCGAGGAACCGCTGGAGAATCCGCTCAACCGTTTTCTCAAGCGCACCATTGATCTGGCCATTTCCGTGCCCGTCATGATTTTCATTTTTCCCGTGGTCGCCCTGGTGGTTCTGATCGCCCAGCGCCTGCAGTCTCCCGGTCCGCTCTTTCATGTGCAGGAGCGAGCCGGCATGCAAAACCGCCAGTTCAAGATTTACAAATTCCGCACCATGCATCCCGATCATCACAACCTCGCCCGCCAGGCGGTTGACGGAGACGCCCGCGTTTACCCACTGGGAAGATGGTTCCGGAAACTCAGCATCGATGAGATTCC
>DASXIK010000068.1:0-14922 GCA_036498025.1 Chthoniobacterales bacterium | reverse complement strand
TCATCGACCAGCTGCGCGCGCAAAGTGTCGGGCAACACCTGAAGCCCTTCATCAAAGGAGAGCTTCCTGGCATTCGATTTGGCCACCTCGTTACTTTTCCTGCGATCGCGCGGCCCCAGAATCTGGCCCTTGATCAGGGAGCCGTATTTCTGCTCGAGCGCGTACAATTTTGGGAAGGCCTGGGGCACGGAAAGTTTCTCCGGATCGCCCGCGTAAATCCCGCCGACCAGTGCGTCGATCGCATAATCCAGAAATTCCTGGCCTAACCGCCGGCGAACAAATTCGGCCACGCTTTCTTCCCGCGCCGGGTCGGATGGCGGAATGAACGGCTCCATCAAAAGCCGCAGCTTGGCCGCCGGCGAAAACAGCGGAGTCATCAAGAATCTGAGCGGCGACTCGGGCATTTTGATGAGCCGCCCATGGCGAACAAGATAACGGTTGTTAGCCGCGGGATCGGAATAGACTCGCCGTTCCGCCAGGCCGAGATCCTCCACCAGGGAGGCCACCTTGGGCGAAGTCTCGAGAATGGTGTTCGGGCCGAACTCCGCCAGGTAACCGTCGCGCTGCAACGACTGAATCACCCCGCCCACGCGATCGGTGGCTTCGTAGAGCGTGACCGCAATGCCTTGCCGTCGAAGCCGAAAAGCGGCGGTTAGGCCGGTGATGCCGCCGCCCACGATGGCGACGGGTTTCATATGACCTTGGAAAAGCGGGTCTCTTTCCTTTCCGGCACGTAGGCGTCGAAGCGCATGGCGATATTGCGAATGAGCAGCCGCCCAAGGTCGGTCACGATGACGTTGGCCGGCGTCTTCACGACCAGGCCGTCGGCCTCGAGATCGTCGAGCGAGCTGAGCTCGGGCGCAAAGTATTCGGCAAAATCCAGGTTGAGCAGAGCCGACATGTTGGCGTAATCCAATTCCAGATCGCACATCAGCCGCATGATTGTCCGCTGGCGAATCTGATCGTCGGCCGTGAGCACGTAACCCTTGGCCAGGGGGAACTTGCCTTCATCAAGCGCAGCATAATAAGCGGGCAATTCCTTGCGGTTCTGCGAATACATCCCCGCGATCTGCGAAATGGAGGAGACGCCAAAGGCGTAGATATCGGCGCCGGCGCAGGTGCTGTAGCCCTGGAAATTTCGCTGCAAAGTTTTCTTGCGCTGCGCCACCGCCAGCTCGTCATCCGCCAGGGCAAAGTGGTCCATGCCGATGTAGACGTAGCCTTCGGAGGTCAGCTTCTCGATGGTGAGCTTGAGCAATTCGAGTTTCAGCTCCGGCGAAGGCAGCGCTTCTTCCTTCAGGATTTTCTGGGCCGGCTTGATCCAGGGAACGTGGGCATAATTAAAAACGGCGAAGCGATCCGGCCGAAGTTCCAGCACTTCCTCCAGCGTCTGGCCGAATGATTCGGCAGTCTGATAGGGCAGCCCATAAATCAAATCGAGATTCACCGAGGAAAAGCCCGCCTCCCGCACCCACTCGACCACCTCTTTCGTCAGCTCGAACGGCTGGATGCGATGCACCGCCTTTTGCACGATTGGATTATTGTCCTGCACACCAAAAGAGACGCGGTTGAATCCAATCTCGCGCAATGCCGTCAGGTGATCGCGGGTTAACCGACGCGGATCGATCTCCACCCCGGCCTCGGCGCTGCCGGCGACTTCGAAGTGCGCGCGAATCATCTTCCCGAGCGTGCGAATTTCGTCCGGCAACAAAAAGGTCGGAGTGCCGCCACCGAAATGAATCTGCACCACTTTCCGTTTGGAGTGAACCAGCGGTTTAAGCAGGGCCAGTTCCTTTTCCAGATAGGTCAGATAAGTCGCGCTTTGTCCCTGCTGCGTGGTGATGACCGTGTTGCACCCGCAAAACCAGCAGAGCGACTGGCAGAACGGCAGATGAAAGTAGAGCGAAAGATCGCGCGGCGTCTCATTGTTGGCCCGGACTTTCTCCAGCCACGTCTCGGTCGTTAGCTGATCGCTGAATTGGGTGGCCGGCGGGTAGGAAGTGTAACGCGGTCCGGGGACGTTGTATTTCCTGATCAGTTCGAGATCGACCTGAAGCGTGCTCATAGGAAATTCCGCACGGTGTCTACCAGGCTTTGAATGGCCTCGAGTCGCGCAGCCGGGGGCACGCCGTGACCCAGATTGAAGATGTAACCGGGGCGGCCTCGCATCTCCGTGAGAAGGCGTGTGGTGGCGACGGCGATTTCGCGGGCTGTGGCGTGCACCAGCAACGATGGATTGAGATTGCCCTGAATGCCAACATCCTTCGGCAGGCGCCGGCGCCATTCCCCTAGGCGCACGTTCCAGTCGACCCCCAGCACATTCGCGCCGGTGGCGATCAATTCCTTCCAGCTCGCGTTGGCGCCTTTGGAAAAGACGATGACCGGCACGCGCCCGCCCAAAGCCGAAACGATCTGCGTGATCCAGCGGCCCGAGAGCGCCTCAAAATCCTGCGCCGGAGCCAGCCCGCCATGGCTGTCAAAAATCTGCACGGCATCGACGCCCGCATCGATTTGCATCCCGAGATAAATCCCTATGGCTTCGGTCAGTTTTGCGCAGAGAGTCTCGAACAACGCGGGATCCTGGCGGAATAACTCCAAGCCCCGGCCGTGTTGCTCCGCGCCGCCGCCGGCCAGCATGAAATTAGCCAGGGTCCAGGGCGACCCCGCGAAACCGAGTAAGGCGGTGCGACCGGCCAGTTCGCTTTTGATAAGCCGCAAGGCCCGGACCACGTATTGCAACCGCTCCACGATGGCGCCAGTCGTTAGCCGATCAATGTCTTGCGCCGTGCGTAAATAGAAATCCATTTCTACACCGCCGGCATCGCGAAAATGGTAACCTTGCCCCATTGCCTCAGGAATCACCAGGATGTCGCTGAACATGACGGCCACATCGAAATCGAAACGGCGAATCGGCTGCAGCGTGACCTCCGCGGCCAACTCCGGCGTCTGCACCAGCTCAAGAAAGGAATGTTTCTCGCGCAGCGCCCGATATTCCGGAAGCACGCGGCCCGCCTGGCGCATCAGCCAGACCGGTGGACGATCCACCGGACGGCAACCCGCGGCCTCGAGAAATCGCTGGCGGTTCGTTAGTCCAGGCTTCGCCGAACTTTTCCGGGAATGATCGCGTTTGCCAGGCTTCGATCGGGACGCTGATTTGATTGTGGAGTGCATGCATACAGGGAAGCAGCCTGGCCGCTCGCATGGCCTTCCGGCGTCCCCTGGGTGTGTGGAAACTTAGCGTTTCTTGCGCTTTTCCGCCAGCCCTCTCCCCGCTCCTGTGTCATCGCGGAATTCTCACATAAGACGTGGCCGCATGTCTCTGACTTGAGCGTTGAGAGTTGAACGTTGGATGTTGAGCGTTTGCTTACGACTTCCCGGTTAGGCCAACTCCATCAGCCGATCGAGAAATGGCACCTGGGTGGGCTTGATCTTCCGGCGCGCCGCCTCCAGTGAAAAAAATCTCGCCTGATCCACTTCGGGAAAACTCTGGCGCTTGCCGGAGTGTGGCGGCCATTCCATTTCAAACGTGTTGGACCGGTGTTGAAACAATTCCGGCAAACTCCCCTGGCAAGCCCAGCCATGCACCAGCTTGCCGCCCTTTTGCCGGATCGTTCCGATGGGGATCCATGGGCCACTGGCCGGAGTGCCGACTTCCTCTTCGAATTCAATCTGCGCCCGACTCAGCAAATCCTCTCCGGACGCAGCCTCACCTTTAGGAATGCTCCAGAAGCCTTCATCCTTATGGACAAAAAACGGGCCGCCCGGGTGCACCAGCAGGACCTCCAGGCCTTGCTCACTCTTGTGATACATCAGGATGCCCGCGCTCACCCGCTCGGAAGTGGATTTCACTCTCTCGCGCATATCTGGATCCGGTCAGGATAATGCGTTTTCCAAGGCCGGACCACCTCAGACGTGGCGATCGATGAACAGCGTAAGTCCACGTTGCATCTTTCATGGCAGCGATGAGCTAACGCGAAGCCAGGGCGAGCCGGGGCGAGAGGTGAGACTCGCGAAACTTGTTCGTCGTACGATGCTCCGGAACCGGCTGCCTTTTCATTTTGCCGGCCGCCCGCGACAGGGTTGCGGCGGGGAGCGGGTGGCGCGAAACCCGCGCTTTCGAACTCGGGGTTCTCCTGAAGACGGCTTGTTTCCGGCCGGTTAACTGCGCCGTCCGTACGTCGGAATGAGAGGGCACCACGAGCACGGGACAGGGCGCATGCCGTACCACCGCCTCCGCAATGCTGCCAATGAGCACATGTCTGAACCCGGTGCGTCCATGTGTGGCCGTGATGATGACGTCCGCTTCCTCTTTGCGCGCCGCCGCACAGATCCCCATGACCGAGGGAGCAGTCACGATGACCGCCTTGTATTTTACCCCGCCGAATTTCACGGTCCGAACAAACTGGCACATCTGCCACTCCGCATCGGCGTGGGCCATTTCCCGGTACTTGGCGAGATCATACATGGCATAGCCGTCCGCCGTGAGCGTGGGGCCGAAATCGACCACATGCAGGACGATGATGTGGGCGGCGAACTGATCGGCAAACTGAATGGCGTATTGCAGCCCGGCTCGGGAACATTCGGAAAAATCGACCGGGGCCAGAATGGTATTGATTGTTCGCACCCCTGTCTTGACCTTCTCGCGCGCTCCGCCTTTTGCTTCGGTTTCGCGAGCCACCAGCACTGGACAGGGCGCATACTGAACCAAACGCTCGGCCGTGCTGCCGAGAAAGGCATGCTTCAAACCGGTCCGGCCCTGGGTCGAGGCCACGATCAGATCAGCCGGAATTTGCCGCGCGACCCGGCAAATTTCATCAAACGCCGGGCCACCTATTTCGGCATGACAAGTTCCGGTAAGCTCATGGTCTTCAGCCAGCGCCTTGAGCTGTTGGCTGGCAGCCTTCTGCTCGTCCTGCTCGTAACTGATGGGCAGGATGGGAACAGGCGCCGGGGGCGTGAGAAACGCAGCGGGATAATAATCCTCGCGAAAATTGGCGAGGTGAACGGTGGCGCCGAATCGGCGGGCCAGATTTTTTGCGGTGGCAATGGCTCGAATCGACATTTCTGAGAAGTCGATTGGGACCAGGATGTTTTGGATTTGTAGTTTTTTCATGGTGTTTTTTTCCTTTGGTCAGCCCCGTCTTTCTCTTTCATCAAGGGACTCCTCCACAACCAGGGCGCGGCCTTCATCCAATCCGCACGAAAAATCGAAAGGACCCGCGCGACGCAGGCAGATCACACGATACGACCGTGGGCTCGTTGGCTTTTCCCTGGCAGGAGATGTTTCTCCCCGGCTCTTTTTTCTCACGGCTGCTCTTGTTTTCATTCTCATGGGTCCGCCTTCTGCGCGGTCTCTTGCCACAGCTCAAGTTGCAACACCCGAAAGCAGGGCGCTCTTCCGCGCTTGGGAAACGCTGTGCAATTCTTGCCGCCGCAATTTTCGCTCAATCAAAGCCAAGCCGTGGCCAGCGGACCCCCGCTTCGCGGCTGTAACCTTATGGCCAGAGAAGGTCACGCATGCTCAATAACAACAGCGTGGAGTCGATAGTGGCACGTCTGCTCGCGCGCGAAACGGAGGTGAAACAACTGCGTGTCGACGAGGAGGCGCGCAAGATCGATATCGGTTTCTACAAGCCGGAACCGGCGGACGTGCTCGAGCGCATTGAAAAAGCGGTGCGCCATGAATTCTCCGGCGATTGGGACATCTCCGTGCAACCGGAGGACGCGTCGCCCCTCTTTCATCACCATCAAATCGACGGCCACACGGCCGAGTTTCATCGGGCCCATCCACCGGCGGAGCCGCGGCTCATTTGGAAACACATCGTCCTGCCGCGCTGGCGGAATCGCCCCGTCCCGCGCCAGGTCGAGCGCGATTACCGGATCATGCTCGCCCTCGCCGCGCTGTGCGGACTCGCCACCCTCACCGCTTTTCTGCTGCCGCGCTTTGCCCCCGTCCCGTGGCTGCTCACTCTCCTTTTTTTCACGGCCTATCTCGCGGGCGGGTGGTTCTCCACCCAGGATGTCTGGCGCGGCCTCAAGCACGGCAAAATCGACGTCCAATTTCTCATGATCGTGGTCGCCCTGGGCGCGCTCTTCGTGGGCGCGCGCGTGGAAGGCGTCACCCTGCTTTTTCTTTTTTCGTTGAGCAATGGCCTCGAGCAATTCGCCAACTACCGCACCCACAGGGCGATCGATTCGCTCTTAAAAGCCGCTCCAAAACACGCGCTGCGCCGCGAAACGGATTCGTGGGTGGAAGTGGCGGTCGAGACGGTCCGATTGAACGACGAACTTCTCGTTAAGGCGGGCGAATTGTTTCCCGTCGATGGCGTGATTATAGAAGGCGCGACTGCCGCCGATGAATCCGCCCTGACTGGTGAAGCTCTCCCTGTAGCCAAGCGCGCCGGCGATGCCGTCAGCGGCGGCACACTCAATCTCGATGGCCAGGCGATCATCCGTGTTTCCCACGGACTCGAGCAAAGCGCACTCCATCGCATCCTCGATCTGATTCGCAGCGCGCAGCAGCAGAAGGCGCCGGCCCAGCGCTTCACCGATGCCTTCAGTCAATATTACACCTGGGTCGTTCTCGGAATGAGTGTCGCCGGCTTCATCGTTCTGCTTTCCCTGCACCAACCGCTGCACCTCGCCTTCTATCGCACCATGACTCTGCTCGTCGTGGCCTCGCCCTGCGCGCTCGTCCTTTCGATTCCTTCCGCCATTCTCGTGGCCATTGCTGCGGGCGCGCGCCAGGGAATTCTTTTTCGCGGCGGCGTGGCCATCGAAAATCTGGCCGGCGTCACCCAGTTTGCCTTCGACAAAACAGGCACGCTCACCAAGGGGTCCCTTCGCGTCACGCGGATTCGGGCGGAAGCTTTCCATTCGGAAGAGGCCGTGCTGCAACTGGCCAGCTCAGTGGGCCGCTGGTCCACTCACCCGCTTTCGCGCGCCCTCTCCCAGGAGGCCAAACGCCGCGCACTGCCACCTCTTCCCGTCTCTGAGTTCCTCAATATTCCCGGGCTCGGCATGGAAGCGCGTGTCGGCGACGAGATGATCCTGGTCGGGAGCCGCAAGTTGATGGAGGAACGCAAGCTCGAGCTGCCTGCCACCGGTTCTCACAGCGAGGCCGAAGTCTGGGTGGCCAACTCCGGGATCCTGGGAGTGATTTATCTGAGCGACGAAGTCCGGCCCGCCGCCCGGGCAGTAATCAGCTACCTGAAAAAAACCGGTGTGGCCATCACGCTCATGACCGGCGACCGCCCGGCTGCCGCGCAAGCCGTCGCCGAGCAGGTCGGGATCGTTGATGTGCGCGCCGATGTTTCGCCCGAAGAAAAACTCCAGAGTGTCCATCAGTGGCGGCGCGAAGGAAAGAAGGTGGCCATGGTGGGCGACGGCATCAACGATGCCCCCAGCCTGACGGCGGCGGACGTCGCCATCGGCATGGGCGCGCGCGGATCCGACGCCGCGCTCGAGCAGGCCGATGTCATTCTCATGCACGACAAGATTGAGAACGTGGAGCAAGCCGTGAAACTCAGCCGCCGCGCCCGCGCCGTCATTCGCCAAAACATCGTCATTTCCCTCGGAGTCATTCTCCTGCTCGTCACCTCCGCTTTGGCCAACAAAATTAACCTAACGACCGGCGTCATCGGGCACGAGGGGAGCACGGTGATCGTCGTCCTGAACGGTCTGCGCCTGTTGCGCTCGCGGCGGAACTAGCGACAGGACCAACCGGGCGCAGCCCCAACGCTGCGCCCGGTGTCCCTTTAAGGGGAACAGCCCCTAGAAGCTTCCGCTCAGGAGCAGGTTGCCAAATTTATCCCGCACGCTCAGCGAAGTGACATCAAAGAGGTTCACCCCCGGCGCGATGGTCCCGGTCTTGCCTTTCGGCCCAAGATTAAGAGTAAGATTGCCGGCGTTATCGCTTTTCGTTTTCTTGGCGTTGACGCCATTGAAAGCGACCATGAGTTGGCTGGCCGCCGGGAGATTGTGCGCGCTCAATGCCACCATTCCCTTGGTTTGTCCGTGCATCACGTTCGCGGTGAGGACCGCGTTCCCCACAGCCGCCGGCGCTCCCGGACCGGGCGTCGTCTGGATGCTGGCCGAGCGGCTCAGGATGATCGCAGAGCCTGCGCGCGTCAGATCGGCCGTAAAGAGCACGACATTGTTCGAATCGCTTAAGGAAACCGTGGCGATATCGAAAGGATTAAAGTTCGGTGGAAACGGCGCGCCCTCATCATCGGAGCCGAATTCGATTTCGGCATCGCCTCCACTCAGGCTGAAGCTGCCCAGCGCGACGGCGCTGCCAGTGGACTTCAGCGTCACACTGACGGCATAGGTCCCCGCCGGAAGACTCCTAATCTCGAGCTTGAGCGTTGCACCCGTTGTCCCGTGGTCGTCATCCGCCTCCAGCGAAACTTCCGCGGAGGAGCCAACCGACGCCGCCGCTGTGCGGGTCATGGCGACCTCGACCTCGAGCGATTCCGTCCCTTGCACATCATCTCCGCCCCCCATGCCATCGTCTGCCCGCGCCACGCTGTAAACGAGCGAGAGCGAGCAAAGCGCAACCAGTGATGGAACCATTAGAAACCGAGTGAATTTTTTCATGTCGTATTAACGAGCAACTTTTGGACAGGAGCGAATGAGCAAAGGTAACGCGTGTGTTACCTTGGTTTGTCTCGCGGATAACTTGCTCACGCGGAAAAACGAAGGCGCGGAAGCGACCCAGGGCCACTTCCGCGCCGTTCTCATTTTTTTCTCCTTGCCGACTCGCTCATTCCTAATGGTGACCACGCCCGCGATGATGCCCGTGGTCATGACCGGGAGGATCATCACTGCCGTGCCGGTCGGTCCCACCACTGTTATCGGCCTTCGGCGTGCTACTGCTGGCCCCGGTGTCTCTACCGGCATCCGCATTGGCGCGGTTCAATCCAAAGTTCATGAGAAGATCGAAAAGACCGGCCTGACTGGTGGCACTGGCTACGAACATGACGGCAACGACGAAAAAGGTCGTTGCCCAACGAAGAACTGCATGGTTGCGTTTCATGCCGGCAAGGTTGCCGAGGCATCCACTATCAGGCAACCGTCGAAAGGTAACTCAGTTGTAACTTTAGCCTAACGAATGCTATGGTAAGACTCGTTAGCCGCGCGGCATCCGCAACCGGAACTCCGTCCACTCCGCGTCGGAACGGACCAGCTCGAGTGAACCGCCCTGCGCCCGCGCCAGCTCGGAGGCGATGCTTAATCCGAGGCCGCCCCCCGAAGTCCGGCCATCCGGACGCCCCCGGTAGAAGCGCTCAAAGACGTGGGGAGCCTGGGCGGGCGGGATGGGAATGCCGTTGTTCCTGATACTGATCTGCACCTGGCCGTTGACCGCCGCCGCATGCATACAGACAAAACCTTCCGGCCGACTAAATTTCACCGCGTTTTCCGCCAGGTTCTGTAGAATCAGCGCGACGGACTGGCGATCACCAACAATCGCCAGCGACGGCGCCAGATTGGTCTCCACTGTCAGGCGCTGCGGTTCGGCCAGGGCGCGCAGGTCATCACAGACCCCGTCCAGCATTTCCCGCAGATCAAATCTGCTCGTCTGCAGGTCTAGCCGGCCGGAATCGGCCCGCGCCAGCAAGAGCAGGTTTTCCGCGATCGATGTCAGCTGATGCACTTGCTGCAACATCTCCTCCGCGCGTTCCGCCTGTCCGTGCGGCGCCTTGGCATCGTGCAATACGGCCTCAATGTCCGCGCGCAGGACGGCAAGCGGAGTCTTGAGCTGGTGAGAAGCTTCCGCGGAGAAACGCATGGATTGCTCGAAGCTCCCCTGCAGACGGCCGAGCATGTTATTAAGCACTTCAACCAAGGCCGCTATTTCATCCTGGGCCGCTGGAACGGGCAGCCGATGCTCCAAATTCTTAAGAGTGATCGCCGCTGCGGCCTGGCAGATCGCATCGACCGGGGCGAGTGCCCGGCTCGCCACCCAGCGGCCGCCAAGCACCACCACAATCAACACTGTGGGAATCGCGCCCAGCATGCCGAAAACGATGTCGCGTCCGATCTGATTCACCTCGTGCGCGTCCGCGCCGACATCCGCGGTGAAACCATTCTCGTGAAATGTCCCCATCCGCACGTTCCGTTGCCCGATGCGCCGCGTGCGGATTTTATCGAGGCCGTCGTGCGCTATTTGCCCGGGTAGATTAGCCGAAGCGTAGAGGACCGCCCCATCAGGACCACGCACTTCGATCATCCGGTTGCGCAGTGCCAGAGGAACCAGGTCTTCCGTGAAAACAGCGCGATGGCTGCCAGGGCCGCCGGCGAAATTCTCGATGTCGCGAAACAGTTCGTGGGCATCGAGGGCTAGACGCCGGTCAAAAGCCGAGACTTCCCACCAGGACATGATCACCCAGGTCGTGCAGGCGCCCGCCACCGTGGCGACCACGCCGAGGAGCGCGGCGTAGAGTGAGATTTTCCACCGGAGATGCCAGTTCTTCACGATGGTTCCTGAATCATGTATCCCACGTGCCGCACGGTGTGGATGAGAGATGGTTCGCCTAACTTCTTGCGCAGCCGACCGACAAAGACCTCGACCAGTTTCGTGTCGTACTCGTGTTCGCGTTCCCAAACTCGTTCGCACAGCTCGGTGCGCGTAAAGACGCGGGTCGGCTCGCGCATGAGAACTTTAAGCAAGGTCAGTTCGCGGGCGGAAAGTTCGATGGCGGTTTCGCCGCGGCGCACAGCATGATCAGCCAGGTTGAGGACCAGATCGGCCACGCGCAACTCCAGGGCGGGCTCCTCCGCATAACGCCGGCTCAACGCGCGGACCCGTGCCAGCAATTCCTGCATGGCAAACGGTTTGGCCAGGTAATCATCCGCCCCCAGTTCAAGGCCGGTCACGCGGTCGTTTACTTCGCCACGCGCCGTCAACATGAGAACCCGGCTCATGATCTTGCCCGCGCGCAGCCGACGTAGAACTTCGAATCCATCCATGCCGGGCAACCCGACGTCCAGCACCACGAGGTCGAAATTCTGCTCAACCATCTTCTCCAGTCCGGTCATGCCGTCATGCACCACCAGGGGGTCGTGTCCTTCGGCGGTCAGCGCCGACACGATGTGGCGCCCGAGCCGAACCTCGTCATCAACGACAAGAATGTGCATGGAAAATCAAGAGAATGAAAATGCGCCCTTACAGTTGATCGAGTGGCAATGAATGAAATACCGCAAAACGCCAACCTGAGCGGCTATTCTGTACCACACCCGCGCCGGAAAACGACTCCGCAAAGTTAACACGGCTGTTACTTTTTCGGCGAGCATGGATCAAAAACGAACGGTGAACTGCGCCGCCACCAGGTGGTTATCGTCGAGCTGGCCGGAGGTTTCCTTCTGCCATGAGTATTGCAACTTCAACTGGGTGTGGGCCGTGAAGCGATAAGCCAGCGCGGCATCGATCCGGCCCAGGTCGCTTCCCCAGGGCGCGCGATGGCCCTCGCCGGTTCGCACCGTGCCAAAGAATTGCTCGTTCCAGCGCAAGGCGGCGAAAAGCTGAGGGGTCAGTTTATATTTTGCCTCGATGTAATATGCCAGGGTGTCAGCGTTGCCCACCCGCGGAATCTGAAACTGCGCTTCAAATACTTCCGCCCAGACCTGCAGATGATGCCATGCGAAGCTGATGTCCTGGCCCAGAACCGATTCATGATAATCACCGATGCTCCGGTTAGGGGGCAGGGTTATGTCCGCCTCGTCGCGCATGTAGGCGCCGTTGCTCGCCGAAAATCCGAAGCTCCACATGGGACTGGGCCGATACCCCAGCCGTCCGCTGAAAGTGGGATTATCGAATCCAACGGCCGTCACATCCCATGATTCGGGCCGCGAGGAGAGGGCGGCATTCTTCATTTCGGCCGCATACTCAAACTGAGCGACCCGCCCCGAAACGGAGAGACCACTGGCATAGTTTGGCCCCCAGATCACCGGGTTGTATTCGTATTTGTCACGCGGCAGAAACGGTTGGATGAAGTCGGCACCGGAAATCGGCGCCGCCTTGTCTTCGACGCCCGTCACATTCTCATATGGTAACGGCGCGTTAACGAACGGATTGTCCCAGGAGAGATGTCGCGACACAAAAGTGCCCACCACGGTGGCGAACTTCCCGATTTGGAAAGTGAACCGGCCATCCTCCCAGGGGGTGTAGCGGACGGCGTATTCGTCCAATCGAATATTCGCCCCGCCATCACTCGGATCGAATCCCCGATCGACCCGTACCTGGACAAAGCCATAGAATTGGGACTGCCACTGCCCGTCCAGAAACAAACTCAGTCGCGGATTGAAAAGATTATCCTCCGTGCTGTTGATTAATCCCGGGGCGGGCTGTTGAAAGTGGTAGAACTCCAAATCGAGCGTGCCGCTCAGGCGCGCCCGGAATTGATCCTGCCACCAGGAGACGCTGAGCGCTTCATCTGCGCGATCGAGAAAATCCTGGGCTCCGGCTGTAACTCCTCCGCCCAGCACAAGACAACAACAGACAAGCCGCCACCAGTTCATATCTTCGGGGTTTCAGGCACTTCGCGTACGGAACGCACGGCCCGAAACCGAATCTCAAACTCCGTCCAATCATGACGCGACTCAACCAAGCGTAACCCCCCACCATGGAGACGCGCCAGTTCGCGCGCGAGATTCAAGCCGAGGCCATGCCCGGCCACTGTCTCGCCGGCGGATCCCCGCTGAAAACGCATGAAGAGCGTGGCCTGGGCTTCGGGCGAAATGGAATGGCCGGTGTTGCCAATGCTGAGCGTGATGCCATCGCCCTGCGAGCTCGCTCGTATCCGGATGCGGCCGCCGGGCCGGTTGTACTTGCGCGCGTTCTCCAGGAGATTTTGCACGATCAGGGACGTATAGCGGCGCTCACCCTCTATATAGAGATCCGGCGGCACTTCCTTTTCGATCTGCAAATCCACCGCGTCGGGCATCGCGCTGAGATCTTCGAGCCATTCTTCCATCAGTTCCGATAAATTAATGGGAGACGACCGAATCCGCAGATGGCCCGCGTCCATGCGCGACAGTAACAGCAGGTCGTCGATCACGCCGGTCAGCCGATAAGTTTGATGAATAAGACCGGAAAGCTCGTCGTAGACCTCGGGCTTGAACTCATCCCGTCCGAGCAGCGATTCAAGGCCGGCGCGCAAAACTGTCACCGGGCTTTTTAATTGGTGCGAGGCGTCCGCCGAGTAGCGCGCCGTTCTCTCCAATTCTTCGCTGGTGCTTTCGAGCGCCGCTTCCGCGCGCTGCCGTTCCCTGCGGTTTTGCGCGGAGTCGACCGCGAGTCTTTCCACCGGCGCGGCCAGACGGCGGGCGAGGAAATGGCTCGCCGTCAATCCGGCCAGAAGAAGAAGCGCGCCAGCTCCGCCAACTTGCCAGAGCAGGCGATGCTGCCGCGCTTCATATTCCGTGAGGGGATACACGCAAATTTCGTAGCCGGGACGAGAGACAGATTCGGGATTGATCCTCTTGTACAAAAGAAGATGAGGCACGCCGTTGATGCTCGTTCGAACGTTGCCCTCTGATGAATCCGAGGCGGCCATGGCGGAAGTGATGGCGGAAGCGATCGAGGCATGAGCAGACGCGGGCACCGCCGGCAGAGAAAGTGTGCCATCGACCCAGATCCCGCTCTTCATATTGAAGTTGCCCCGACTGGCGGACGTCTGCAGCGGTTTGAATCCCACGACCAACGCAGAAATCACATCACCCGTCTCACTTGAAAAGATCGGGATCGTCATGATTTCATCCACTGGATCGACGCCTGAGCCGCTTCCGTGGGGAAGGTATCCCGTCTGCGGCGTCACCGGCAGCGGCGACAACGACAGCCCTCCTTCAATCTCCCCTTTCAAATCGCCCGCGCCGGCCCCTTCCGGCGGCGGAAGCACCGCGCCGCTCCGGTTGAGGAACCGATAAAATCTGGCATGAACAACCCGGTTAGGCTGATCGGAAGCTGCCTCACTGCCATGCATTAGACCGCGCAACTCGTCCCTGGCCGTGGGATACAAAAGATCGATCGCGTTATCCTCGAGCGCGGCGTGCAGCCTCGGACTCGCCACCAGCAATCGGCAACGCTCCACCAGGGCGGTGTGCCATAGCTGTTGCATATCGTGCAAGGCGAAGAGCTGAGCCTGGAAATCCTTTTGCAGATTCCGGCGGGCATCGGCCGCCACACTGCGATGCGCCACATATAACCCGACACCTGTTAGGCCAGAGACCAACAACATCATCCCGGCGACGAGTTTCGCGCGGAACCTCGCGACCCCAGGCTGTGTCGCGTCGTCCGAATCGCTCACGGGAAGTCGACGTGCGTCGTGGTTCCGGCCTTCAAATCCACCGCCCGTTCGCGCGTCGTCTCGCTGTTGATCCAAGCCTTGGCCACGTAATGGCCACCGGGCAACCCAGCAAGCTTGAACCGGCCATCCGGGTCCGTCACCGTAAAATAAGGAGTGCCCAAAACCAGAATCAGGCCGCGCATGTGTTCGTGGATGTCGCAACGAAGGGTGACCAGCCCCGGCTTGTCGAACAGTTGCACCGGCACCGGTCTTTCGTCGGGGCGGTAACGGCCGAGATCGAAGCGTTTCGCCGGCGAGTAGGAGAAAATATTGTGATAGGTGCTGTCCAGATTGGGAAATTCGACTTTCGTCCCGACTTGCACAGGCAATAACGCCGGCACAAAAACGAGGTCCTTCTGTGCCACCTGTCTGGTCGGCAACCCTTTGCCAGGCGAAAAAGAACCTTCCAGGTAGACCACCGCGAGCGGAGGATTCGTCGCAACCACGCCACCGTTTGTCACAATCTCGTAACGTTTCGTCACGACCGGAGCAGTGTGCGCCTTGGGCAATTCCACCCGTCCCTCGATCGTCGCCTCAGCCAGAATGCCGCCACTGTTTAGCGTGATGGCAAGAAGCG
>DASXIK010000067.1:0-3037 GCA_036498025.1 Chthoniobacterales bacterium | reverse complement strand
TTCCCAGGGCCTGCAACGGATTGGACCGGATGGCTTCTCCGAGACTGGTTAGATATGGCACGGGCCGAGTCTGTTCCACGGCTTCCATCAGGCTGAGGCCGATGAGGACCGGCGCAACATACGCGCTGCGATATAACCGATAAGGAACGCACCGGCCACGGCAGCCAGCGGCTGATTGGAGACGAAGTCACTCAGCGACGCAGTAAAGGATTTGACCATGTCGAGTCCGTCGCCGACGTGATCCTGGGCGTACTCGACTCCCTGTTGGGCGGCCTTCATGCCTTGGCGGGCAGCTTTGACTCCCTGATTTAACGCAGCCTTGCCCTGCCTGGCCGCCGCCTCGACGTCCACGCCGGTGCTGCTAAGAATCGAATTGTTCAGATTCTCCGACATCACATAAACCTCCAAACGCAACTTCGCTGATGATGGAACCATACGTGCAATTCCCCTGCCATCGGCAATTTGCGGCGATAATGAAACACGGCGCGGAAAGGCTTTTCCTTATGGGCTCAAGTTTATTTCAGCCCGCGCCGGACACCGGCGGCAGCGCGCCAATCTTGCCGATAGGAAGCAATTATTACAGAGGAGCTTGTCCCTTGCCGGTTTCGACGCGCGAAACGGCCCTTGAAGTGTCCAACCTGGTCGGCATGCGGGTTGCTGTACTCATCCGAAACCGCGGTGTGCGGGCAACTGCACATCGAGCCCACGAGGAGAAAGTAAAATGTTGGGAACCGTACTTCTGATCATCTTGATTCTAGCCCTGCTCGGTTCGGTACCAGTTTACCCGTACAGTGCCAACTGGGGTTATTTCCCCAGCGGAATCATCGGCACCATATTGATCGTCTGGCTGATTCTGGTGTTGGTTGGAAGGGTCTAGCTTTCGCGGTCCACGCTTACGGCCGCACCATTTTCGGTGCGGCCGTTTCTTTGAAAGGAGGATTATTCCATGACCCTGATCGACATCGTATTGATATTTGTGGTCATCGGCCTGGTCATGTGGCTAATCAACGCCTTCATTCCGATGGCGGCCGGGATCAAGAGTCTGCTGAATGTGGTGGTGTTTGTGGTAGTGCTGATCTGGGTGTTGCGCATCTTCGGAATGGTCGGTGAAATACCCGGCGTGCATATTCCCAAGCTGATGTGAATCTCGCCCTGATCCTTAGATCCCCTGCCACTATCGGTTGACCAGCCGGGTGTAGTCATCGAGCCATCGCAGCGCCACATCGCGCCCCGATGGCGGGACGCCGCAAATCAGGCGGTCCGCTCCGCTGCCGGCCACTTCGTCCAGTACTGCGCGGTCAGGCACGGCCCATCCATTGGTAACCGCGGCCCAAATGGCGGTGATGCCCAGCGCCAGCGGGTCGCGGCCGGCGTCTTGCGCCATTTGGCGGAATTTCAGCACCGCGGCGGCGAAATCAGGGGCGACAGCGGGGAGCCATCCGTCGCAAAACTCGATTGCGGCGCGCATCGCTTTTTTTCCCTGGCCGCCGAAAAGAATCGGCGGATGAGGTTTCTGAACCGGCTTGGGCTCGCTCCAGATGGGATCGAAATTGACCCATTTGCCATGATAGGCGGCGTCTTTGGCGGTCCAGACCGCCTTGATCGCCTCAGTCTTTTCCCGCGCCACCTCCCATCGGCGGGCGAACGGCGTCCCGTGATTCTCCATCTCCTCGGCGTTCCAGCCGGCTCCGATTCCGAACACCAAACGGCCGCCGGACAGATAATCCAGGCTGGCGGTTTCCTTGGCCAGGATGATCGGATCGCGCTGGATAATCAGGCAAATCGCGGTGCCGAGCAACAGCTTGCGCGTGGCGCCCGCGGCCATCGCCAGCGCCACCAACGGATCCATCATCGCCCAGTACTCGCGCGGCAAATCGGCGCCGCCCAGCGGCCATGGCGTTCGGCGCGAGGCCGGAATGTGGGAATGCTCGCAGACGAACAGCGACTCCAACCCGCGATCCTCGGCCGCGCGCGCCAGGTGATCGATTCGGATCGCGTCGTCAGTGGGAAAGATCGCTACTCCATACTTCAAAACGCATCACCTCCGAATCAAAGCTTGCCCTTCGCCCTGGCGCCAGAGTATGGGATGAATCGGCAGCCGCGGTCAATTTCAGAGCCGCGGCCGGGATCATTGGAGGGCACAAGATGGGTGCAATTCAAGCGCGGCGCGGCGACAGCATATCGTGGGAGGAGAACCGGACCAGCGAAGGTGACCGCCCAGCCGCGCGCTGGGGCGTCCGCACCAAGCCATACTTCGAACCCGCTGAAGTCGGGATGATGCTGCGCCTGGTCGAATATGCGCCGGGCTGGGTGGTCGAGGCTCACAGCCATGCGGCCTCCGAAATCATTTATATAACGGCCGGCGAGGTCAGCGTCGGTCAGGATCGCTTTGGACCCGGCGACGCGATCCATATCGAACCCAACACCGGGTATGGTCCGCTGCGTGCGGGGCCGCAAGGGGTGAGCTTCGTGCTGCTCTTCACCGGCGCGCCCGGAATGACCTCGGCTTCCTAGAGGCCGCATACCCTTGAGGCTCACGCTCGGTTCCCGAATTGAAATGACTGGCGCGGGAATGGGCGTTCAGCTTCCCTCTCAATGCGTAGCCTTATCCAAATTTATCTATCATCACAAATTCTCTCACGCATTTATCTAAGCGCGGGCAGGCGGTTGACAAAGGATTGCGAGTTCACCAATATTTCTCTCTCAAGAACCAGCCAGGATCGCAGGCTGCGCGTGTCGAATGAGAAGGAGTTCTAAAGGGATAAGGCCGCATGTTCGGCTGAGATTGGCAGCGACCTTACACGCCGGCGCTGATGAGAAAGAAGCCAACCTTCTGCTCTCGCTGGTATTTTACCCTGGATTCACGCTTTAGTGACCTTTGCTCCAAACCGGCATTATTACATTGATTTTCATCGGCCAGGATCCCGAATTAACCAAACCCTTACTGAGCGTCCATATCGATAGGCTGCGCGAGCAGCTTCGCCCCCACTCCCCGCAAAAATCGTCCCCATCTTCCGGCCTCGACCGCATGACCGTG
>DASXIK010000066.1:0-4204 GCA_036498025.1 Chthoniobacterales bacterium | reverse complement strand
GGCGTTCTCCAGCCACGGCGACAGAGCGCTGTGGCTACAGGCCGTACAACAAAGAGCACGCGACTCCCAGTCGCGTGCCCTTCGCAAAGTTTCTGTCTTCGCTTAAGCGACGGCGGTTTCGAGCGCCGGCGGCGTCGCGTCTGGATGCCCCGCCGGAGCCGCAGATCCGTTAAAGTGCGCCTGAACGCTGCGGAGCTCAGAGGTCACAAACGCATCCATAAAATTCTTGCGCCGATTGAGCCAGGAGTAAAACGCGTTCCTAATCTTGCAGTGCGCAACCATGTGGATTTCGGTGGACTGCGCATCAATTTCCTTGAACTCCACCGACCCCATAAGATCAATACTCCCGCCCGCCGATTCGAAGGCCCATTCATTCGGCGATTCGCTTTGCACGGGGAACACTACCGTCCGGGCTCGAAATCCAAGCGGTCCCCGGAATGATAAGTCCACCGTTTTCGAAGACGTCATGGTGACCGTCGTTTCCATGGGGAATGGGCGGCCGTGGGATTGCAGACTCAGCAGGCGGGTTTTGCATTCGCCTATCGAGTGACTCAGGTGAAGTGTTTTGTGCAGGAGCATGCTGACAGATTTCTTCTATGTCACCTCATTTTAGCAGAGGCGATGCCAGGGGGGAACAATTACCTTGTGCCTTTTTCGCGAGTCAAACACAAACGTTAGACTCGGGACTGCCCCGTGATGGCCCCCCACTCAGCCGGAAAAGCCCTGTAACTGGCCGACAAGCCGCTCACAATGGGCACCCGGCAAAGCTGCCTCAGAACGTCGGCGTTAGTGTTCATAGCCAGATCGTCGCCCCCCTCCGGCGCGTTCAAGACCACACCCGCGCAAGTCAGCCCGCGCTGACGAATGCTCTCCAGCGTCAGCAACGTGTGATTAAGGCAGCCTAACTTGTTCCGGGCCACCAGAAGCACCGGCAACCCCAGAGCCACGGCCAGATCACTCACATAAAAATCGCTCGTGATCGGCACCAACCACCCGCCCACGCCTTCCACAAAAATTTCTTCGAAGCGTTCCCGCAACGCGGTAAACGCGCGCACCACTGCGTCGACTTGAAATTCAAAACCTTCCAGGCGCGCAGCCACCAATGGCGCCGCCGGACTCTTCAACCACACCGGATTGATCTCATCGAGAGTCAATCCATCCGAACCAGCGCTCAACAGCTGCTCGGCATCTTGCCGGTCGCCGCAGCAAATGGGCTTCATTCCCGCGCAGCGACGCCCTTCCGCCCGGCGCAACCTGAGCAATTGCGTGACCGTGTGAGTCTTGCCGACGCCGGTGTCGGTTCCGGTAACGAAGAATCTCACGGGCAGAGGTGCAGAGTCAGGCGGCGCGGGCTTGACCCGACTGAATCGCGCGGATCATAGACTGAAAAATTTTGAGGCCATCGGCGCTGCCCAGACGGCTATCGGCCGCCCGGTCAGGGTGCGGCATCAAGCCAAACACATTGCGCTCTCGATTGCAGATGCCCGCGATGTTTTCGATGGAACCGTTCGGGTTGGCCTCCGCCGTGATCCGGCCGCTGGCATCGGCATAGCGCAAGAGGATCTGTCGATGCGCGTTGAGATCGGCCAGCGTTTCCGCCTCGGCAAAAAAACAGCCTTCTCCATGGGCAATGGGCAGGCGCAGCAGTTCTCCTTCCGAAGAGCAATTGGTAAAAGGCGAGTCGGTCGTTTCCACCCGCGTGATGGCCATGTCGCAAACGAAGCGGAGCGAGCGATTGCGCACCAGCGCGCCCGGCAACAGCCCTGCCTCGCACAAAACCTGGAACCCGTTGCAGGTGCCGAGAACCAGCAGCCCGGCACGGGCCTCTTTCAGGACGGCCGGCATGATCGGCGAAAACCGCGCGATTGCTCCACACCGCAGGTAGTCGCCGTAGGCGAACCCGCCCGGCAGCACGATGGCGTCAAAGCCCTGCAGCGATGTTTCCTTGTGCCAGACATACTCACCCCGCAACCCCTCGATGCCATTAATGGCCGCCAGGCAATCCTGGTCGCAATTTGATCCGGGAAACTGGATGACGGCGAATTTCATCTCGCCTAACGAGCAAAGGCGTAACGAGCCGCGCGCTTTTCCTCGTGGTAATCATTCACCACCAGGCAGGCGTGAATGATTCCCGGCACCCACCCGAGGAGAGTGAGGACAAGACTTAAAAGAAAGCTGCCGAAACGCCCGGTCATGAGCACCGCCAGCGGCGGCAGAACAATGCAGAAGAAATATCGCAACGCCTTCATGTTTCCTTTTCCGTTTTTCCGGGAGCCGTTTTGAGCAGCTCGTAATCTTCAATCACCGGATTGGAAAGCAAATCCCGGCAGAGCGTTCGCAAGCGCTCTTCCGCGCCGGCGCTCTCCCCCTCCAACTCGATTTCCATGTATTTGCCGATGCGGACGCTGCGCACCTCCGGCATCCCCAGATGGCGCATGGCATCGCGCACCGCCGCTCCCTGGGGATCGAGCACGGCCTCCTTCGGCTTTACCACCACATTAACCTTCATATTCCTTAATATTGATCGGCTTGGGCCGGCAACAAGCCTATTTGTAACAGGCTGCGGCCTCTTCTCGTTCGCGTTGTCAGGGCTCTCGCTTTACGCCGCATCCCGATTGCACGAAGGTCGCTGGCATATGAGATGGACGATCGCGCGGCCGCGGATCGGCTGGCGCGTGCCGGCCGCGTGGCTCACTCTCTGCATCGTCTGGAGTTCCACCTGGCTGGCCATCAAGTTCGGCCTGCGTGATCTCCCGCCCATCTCCTACGCCGGGATCCGGTTTGTCATCGCCATCCTCGCGTTGCTGGCTGTCTCCATCGGCCGCGTTCCCCTCCTCCCCCGACGGCGGGGCGATTATGTCGTCTTGGCCTTCACCGGTGTCCTGATGTTTACCATCAATTACGGCCTGCTTTTTTGGGGAGAACTGCATGTCTCTTCCGGCCTCGCTGCCGTGCTCCAGGCGACCATTCCCATCTCCGGCATGATCTTCGCCCACTGGATGTTGCCGGACGAACCGTTGCAACCGCGCAAGTTGATTGGCTCTCTCCTTGCACTTGGCGGTGTCGCCGTCATCTGCGAGCATCTCCTCGATTTCAACGGCATCATGGCGTTTTGGGGCGGCCTCGGCATCAGCCTCGGAGCGACGGGCGCGGCCTTTTCCAATGTGGTGCTCAAGGCACGTCGCATGCAGCTGGCCCCGGCCATGTTAGCGGCCTGGCAAATGATTTTTGGCGTCGTGCCCATGCTAGTGATTGGAGGATTCCTCGAAGGCAATCCTCTCCATTTTCATTGGACCGGCATGTCAATCTTCTGCCTGCTTTACCTGGCTATCGTCGGATCAGCCCTCACCTTTCTCCTGCTTTACTGGCTGATGCCGCGCATGAGCGTCACCAATCTCCAAACCATCTCGCTGATCACGCCCCCGGGCGCGGTCGCGCTGGGCTGGCTTTTCGGAGGAGAGCGTCTCTCGCTCTGGTCACTGCTGGGCGCTTTCTTCGTCCTCGTGGGAGTTTGGGTGATCTTCCTGAAAGATAAGGCAAGGACTCGACAGGTTGCCGCGGAGACGGAGCCTCCCATTGTCGTAGCGCAACCATGAACTGGAGCGGCGGTGATGGCCGCCCCTGCCTGGAGGGATGACCTCCCGAGTGGTCGGCGCCATATGCGCGGCCGGATCTTCGATCACGGCGACAGAGCGCCGTGACTACAGAAAGAGTGCGCTGTAGCCGCCCGCTCTGTCGGGGCGTCTTTTGGGTTGAACATCGGCGGCGTCCTAGAGGACTTCAACATGCCTTGCGGACATCGAGAATTTGTCGCCCGACGCTCTATTTTTTCGTAGGAGGCGGGTCAAAATGGATTTCAAGATCACCGCTCGTGAGGTGGCCACCCGCGGAATAGCCGTTGCTCATGGTAATGAAAAATTGGTCATTGCCGAATCCGTTATCGAAGATATTCACGGTGAAGCTGAGGTTCGCCTTGCCCATTTTCGTGGTGCCAGTGAAGGTCGCGTGGTTCCCCACGAGTGTCATCGGGTTGCACTTCGTGGTACTGAAGACGCATTTATTGGTCTGGTCAGTGTAACTCAAGGTGTGATGTCCCTTCTTGAATTGCTGCATCAAAACATAGATGGAAGCATGACCTCCTGGGACGGCAATTTCCCCGTTTCCGTCGATCTCGTTTGCCAGATTTGCAGCCGGAGCGATCTGG
>DASXIK010000065.1:0-3757 GCA_036498025.1 Chthoniobacterales bacterium | reverse complement strand
GCTGTCGCTGACATAATTGACAACGCAGTGCGCGCCGCGCGCCCCAAACGCTTTGATCATTTCCGCGCCGATGCCGCGCGAGCTGCCAGTGACGAGCACGACTTTGCCGGTGAAATCGAGAGGATCATTCATGAATCGGTTCCGGTAGGTGAGGCAAAGCGGCTGACGATTAACGCGATCGGCAGTCCAATCAGGCAAATGTGAATCAGGATTGCGGTCAGGTCACTGGTCGCACTGATGTTAAACGAATGCGGTCTCGGACCGATGCGCGAACGCGGGACCACCTCCCAGTACATTATTAGATAAACGATGAGCCCCCACGCGATGCCGCTCGGAATCGGGCGCCGCTGCAGAAATGGCAAAAGGCGGCTGGCCAGGTAAAAGGCCAGGGTCCAGCACAACATGATGAAAAAGTGCAGCGCCAAACCCAGCGCGACCGTGGTTGAACCGCCTTGATAGGAAACATCCCGTCCGAGCAGGGCGGCGGAAATGCCATGCAAACCGCGGCCGAGCGGGACTCCTTTCGTCATCCAGATGACAAAGGCCGAGCTGATGTCGAGACAGCCGGCGACGAGCCAGGCGAGGCCGACAGCGTGGAGAGCAGATCCTTTCCTCATGGGACTTGTCGCTACTAGGCTAGAATGCCTTTGCCCGTCAATCGATTAACGTTAATCTCTTGCGATGCCTTCACCCGTTCGAGTCCTGACCGCGGTGCCTATCTGCGACGGCCACGACAGCGCCATTAACACGATTAACCTCGAGTTCATCCGGCACGGCATCGAGGTGGTTTATCTCGGCTTTCACCGTTATGTGAGCGATATCGTGCGCGCGGCCATCCAGGAGGACGTCGCGGCCATCGGCATTTCCAGTTATAACGGCGGCCACATCGAGTTCTTTGCCGAGGTGGTGCACAAACTCCGCAAAGCCGGAGCCAATGACATCGCGGTGTTCGGCGGCGGCGGCGGCACCATCAGCCATGAGGATGCGGTCATCATGAAGCGCAAGGGCGTGGACCAGATTTTCTTTGCCGGAACATCACTGACGGAGATGGCGGATTACGTGCGCCAGCATTATGGCAAAGCGCGGAAGCGGCGGGCGCAGGCTAAGCCGGAGCTGGCGCTGGCTCGCAAACTAACTGAGATCGAGGACGCTTTTGCTAATGGAAAGGGCAAACGCTCAACGTCCAACGCTCAACGTTCAACGCTCAAGTCGGAGAAGACGCACGCTACCAAGGTGATTGGGTTTACTGGGCCGGGCGGGGCGGGGAAGACGACGCTCATTGACGAACTCGTCCTAAGATTTTTGCAACGCGAGCCGGAATGCCGCATCGCCATTCTTTCGCATGACCCGAGCGTGATTGGGGAGGGCGCTTTGTTAGGCGATCGCGCCACCATGATTAATTCCCAGGACGATCGCGTTTTCATGCGCAGCATGGCCACGCGCGGTCAGGCTGGAGGATTATCGCCCGCCACCGAGAGCTGCCTGGAACTGCTGGCATGTTCCGGGTTCGACTACGTGATCATCGAGACCGTGGGCACGGGCCAGGAAGCGCTGCCTTTCCGGAATAAACTGGTCGACCAGACGGTATTGGTGATGAACCCCGATTACGGCGCGCGCTTGCAACTCCAGAAGATCGTCATGCTCGACGTGGCCGATATCGTGGTGGTGAACAAGACGGATTTGGATCGAGCGAAGGCCGCTCTGGCGGAAATCGAATACCGGCTCACGCAAAACAAGCGCAGCCAGCAGATGGTGGCGACCGTGGCCAAACGGCATCGCGATGCTGGCGTGGATCAACTTTACGAGTTAATTTCGTTGGAATCTGTGGCGGCAGTCTACCCGTCGCGCCGTAGTGACCCGAAGGTGGATAGCCGCCGAAAACAGGCAAGCCGGCGCTCGTAGAGCGCCACTACAGCCGGAGGAAACGATGAGCAAGCTTGGACAAGTAGTGGAAGCGGTGGAGAAGCACGGGAAATTCGTGCTCGAGCAGGTGCAGCGGGCGCGGACGAACGAGAAGTTCGGGCGCGAAATGGCCGATCGTTGGGCCAGGATCAAGGCGGAAACTCCCGTGGCCAGGACTCCTACCGGTTTGCCTTTGCCGCGCCTGGCTCTGCCGGAGATTGATGAGCCCGGTGAAATTGCCCGCTATCTCTTTGGCGATGGTCTGCCCGGTGAATTCCCGTTTTTGAACGGCGCCTACCGGGAGATGTATCTCGAGCCGCTCAAAGAAAGCATGGCCGCAGAGGAGGATCACGGCAGAAAGAAATCCCCCCATGGCGGCAATGGCCAGAAAGAGAACGGCGCCCGCGCGCAGGAGGAACCGACGCGATTGTTCTCCGGTCTGATGCTGGCGGAGGACACGAACAAGCGATTCCATTTCTTGAGCGCGCATCAGCGCTCCAAACGTTTGAGCACGGCTTTTGACGGACCCACGCTCTACGGGATCGACTCCGATGCCGACGGAGTTTTCGGAAAAATCGGCGAAGGCGGCGTGGCCGTGGACACGGTGGAGGACATGGTTCGCTTGTATGACGGGTTCGATGTGGGATCGCCCGATTTTTCCGCCTCCATGACCATCAGTGGGCCTGCGCCCATCATCATGGCCATGTACATCGCCGCGGCGAAACGCCGTTTCGGACCGGACGTGGTGCCGAAGCTGCGCGGGACCATTCAGGCCGATATTTTCAAGGAAGTTCAGGCGCAGAACGAAACCATTTTTCCCACGGAGGCGTCGCTTCGTTTCCTCTGCGACATGATCGAGTGGACCACGGCGGAGATGCCGCGCTGGTATCCGGTCTCGATCAGCGGTTATCACATTGGCGAGGCCGGCTCGACCCCCGTGCAGCAGGCCGCCTACACTCTGTCTAACGGCTTTGCCTATGCCGAAATGCTGGCGGCCCGCGGCCTGGCGGTTGATCAATTTGGCCCGAGGCTTTCCTTCTTCCTCGATTGCGGGCTCGATGTGGAATACATCGCGCTGGCCCGGGTCTCGCGAAAGATCTGGGCGATCGGCATGCGCGACGTCTTCGCGGCCGGTCCTCGCGGGCAGATGTTCAAGCTGCATACCCAGACCAGCGGGCGCACGCTGGTGGCGGCGGAATTTAAGAACAATCTCACCCGCACGGCCGCGGAACTGATGCTGGCTTACATGAACGGCACGAACTCGTGTCATTCCAACAGCGCCGACGAGCCGTTCACCACACCGAGCGAAGAATGGATCCGGCTGGCGGCGCATGGCCAGGCCATCCTTCTGGAGGAGTCCGGCATTTTTAAACACACCATGAACATGCTGAGCGGTTCGCCGGGCATGAAAGCGGTGGAGCGCGCCGTGGAGGAGGCGATCCTGGAGGAGTTTCGCCAAATTGAATCGTTAGGCGGAGTGCTCGCCGCGGTGGAGAATCGCTACCAGCGCAGCCAGATCCAGACGGCCGCCCATCGTTACGAGCAGCAGATTTACGATGGCACCCGCCCGATCGTGGGTTTGAATCGCTACCGCAACGAAGCCGAAGAAATGCCCGAGATGGAGCTGGCCCGCACCCCGAAGTCGAGACAGCAGCTGCAAGTGGATCGGCTGACGAAATTCAAGAAGAGGAACGCAGCGAAAGCGGAAGGCGCCCTGGACCGGCTGGCCGCCGTGGTGGAGCAGGGGGAGAACAGTTTCCCCATGCTGCTGGAAGCCGCGGAAGTCTGCTCGCTAGGCCAAATTGCCGGCCGCTTGCAGGAAATCGTCGGAAGGTTTCGTCCGATGGTGTGAGAG
>DASXIK010000064.1:0-14968 GCA_036498025.1 Chthoniobacterales bacterium | reverse complement strand
TCGGTCAATTTCAATTCCGGGATCGGGGAGAGACTCATAAAAGAAAGCGTCATAAACGGCGCATCCAGTTTGCAGCCGAGTTTCGTGGCGGCGGCATTTAACGCGGCAATTTTTTCGATCACGCTTTCCAGCGGCTGATCGGAAACCAAACCGGCGATGGGCAGCGGCAGGGCGGCTT
Organism: Chthoniobacterales bacterium; assembly: GCA_036498025.1. GTDB lineage: Bacteria > Verrucomicrobiota > Verrucomicrobiia > Chthoniobacterales > UBA10450 > JBBRDU01. Next base: position 14,790 of record DASXIK010000064.1, on the reverse strand, counting down.
CGATTTTGCCATCGACCACCACCACCTGGCCGCCGCGCATCGTTTCGAGCGCTCGCACGGCCGCGACGATATCGGCGTCATTCGTGCCTACGACCACGACGTTGTGAGCATCATGCGCGACGGTCGAGCCAAGAGCGCCGCGCTGCAGGCCGAAGCCTCTTACAAAACCCACGCCGACATTGCCGGTGGCGCGATGGCGTTCCACCACCACCAGTTTCAAATTATCGCGTGCGACGTCGGCCGCCAGTTTTCCGTCCTCGATTTTCGGCACTTCGATCCTGGTCTTGGTGACGATCTGATGCGGCACGATCTCGATGACCCTGATATGTTTGGCGCCATCTGCCGCGAGCTCGAAGTCTTGCGGCGCGTGGTAGCTCAAGTTCATGGTGCTGCGCGGCTGCGGGACTTCCACCGGCTTGGCTCCGACATATCGGCCATTTTCAGCAACGAGCCTTCCTTTCTTGTAAACCCGCCGGATGGAGATCTTCTCCAAATCGTCGAGCACGATGAAATCCGCCCAAAAACGTGGGGCGATGGCACCGTGATTCTTCAATTGATAATGCCGGGCGGTATTGATGGTGCCCATCTGGATGGCGGTTACGGCCGGCACGCCGAAGGCGATGGCTTTGCGGATGGAGTGATCGATGTGTCCTTCGCGCACGAGGTCACCCGGCAGTTTGTCGTCCGTGGCGAATGAGCAATTGGCCGAGTTCTGCGCGGTCACCAAACCGATGATGTGTTCGAGATTGCGTTCGGTGCTGCCCTCGCGCACCAGCAGATGCATGCCGAGCCGCAATTTCTCGCGCGCTTCTTCCATCTCGGTGCTCTCGTGATCGGAGCGGATGCCGGCGAGTGCGTAGGCATTCAGATTTTTCCCGCGCAACCCCGGGGCGTGACCGTCGATCGCCTTGCCTTTGCCGGCGTCGATCTTGGCCAATTCGCTTTCCACGCCGAGAAAGACGCCAGGATAATTCATCAACTCGGCGATACCGGCAATGCGGTCATCGGCAATCATGAGGGCGAGATCGTCGGCCGTGAAACGGGCACCGGCCGTCTCCAGGTGTGTGGCCGGCACGCACGACGGCAGCATGATAAAAAAATCGATCGGCAGGTTCTTGCTCGATTCCAACACGTAACGAATCCCGTCCATGCCGAGGACGTTGGCGTATTCGTGCGGATCGATGACCATTGCGCCCGTCCCGTGCGGCACGACCGCGCGGACAAACTCCGGCAGCGTGACCATGGCGCTCTCCACGTGGAAATGACCGTCGATTAAACTGGGGGCGAGAAAAGCGCCACCGAGATCGATCGTTTCGCGCGCTTCGTACTCGCCGATTCCAACGATGCGACCATCATCCACTGCCACGTTGGCCGGGTAGATCTCGCCGCTGAGCACATTGACCAGTTGTGCATTCTTAAAGAGCAGCTCGGCCGGCTCCTCGCCCCGGGCGACACTCAGCTTGTGCTGGAGATGCCTCAAGTCAGGACTCCCTTCGCCGTCTTGTGCTCCGGAAATTTCTCTCCACTGTTCCCGTCGTCGCGGCAGGCGGCAATCGCATGAGAAATGGCCTCGCAGGTTGCCGGCGACGCCAAAGGCACTTCGCGGCCCGCCGGACCGAACGCCGCCACCGCGTCACGAATGGCTTCCCTTACGGACAGCGCCAGCATCAAGGGCGGCTCGCCCACCGCTTTGCTGCCGTGAATCACGTTCGCCTGCGTCGCGTTCGTTAGGAAATCGACTTGAAACAGCTCCGGCGTGTCGCCGACCGCCGGAATCTTGTAGGTGTCGGGTGAGTGAGTCAGCAATTGGCCTTGTTGATCCCAGACAAGCTCCTCGGCGGTCAGCCATCCCGCGCCTTGCACGAAGCCGCCCTCGATCTGTCCGCGAGCTACTCCGCGGTTCACCGCATCACCGGCGTCGTGCAAAATGTCGACACGCTTGATCTGCATCATGCCGGTGAAGCCATCGATCTCTACCTCGCTGACCGCTGCGCCCACCGTGAAGTAATGGAAAGGCCGGCCGCGCCCGGTCTCGCGGTCGAAATGAATATCCGGTGTCCGGTAAAAGCCGGTCGCGCTCAAACTGGTGCGCGCAAAATAGGCCCGCTGAAAAAGCTCGGCCATGGGAATGCGCGCATTGAGCGCATTGTTGGCGGCGATGCTGTTGTTCTCGAACAGGACCATGTCTGCGTCCGGGGCCTGACCGTTCTTCTCTTGCAACATCTCCACCGCGAAAGGCAGCAAGCGCGTTCGCAACGTGTCGCAGGCGTTTTTCACGGCCGCTCCATTCAAGTCGGTGCCGCACGACGCCGCCGTGGCCGAGGTGTTGGGCACCTTGTCCGTGCGTGTGTTCATGACGCGGACACGATCGGGCGTCAGGCCCAGCTCCCGCGCGGCAATGGCGCGGATATTGGTATGCACGCCCTGGCCCATTTCGGTGCCGCCGTGATTAATCTGGGCGGTGCCATCCTGGTAGAGCAGGACGAGCGCGCCGGCTTGGTTGAGGTGGGTCGTGGTGAAGGAAATGCCAAACTTCACCGGCGTGATGGCGAGGCCTCGCTTGCGATGCGGGCGTTGCTCGTTCCACTGCTGTAACGCAGTCCGTCGCGTCTCGAAGTCGCTCGATTTCTTGAGTTCACGCCAGACGCGCTCAACGCGGTTGTCTTCAATCTCCTGGCCGTAGGGCGTGGTGTTGGTTTCGCCGGTGCCGCGGTAGAGATTCCGCTCGCGCACTTTTTCCGGAGCCACACCGGTCCGGCGTGCCACGCGATCGAGGATTTCCTCGATGACGAACATGCCCTGCGGGCCGCCAAATCCGCGGAAAGCGGTGTTTGAAGCCAGGTTGGTCTTCGCAACCGCCCCGCTGAAAGCGACGTGCGGTATATAATATGAGTTGTCCAAATGGAAGACGGCGCGGTCGGTCACGGCGCGCGATAAATCGAGCGACCATCCGCCGTTGGAAAAGAGATCGACTCTGGCGGCCTGGAGCACGCCGTCGCCATCAAAGCCGACGCGGAATTTTCCGACAAACGGATGGCGTTTCCCGGTGATCATCATGTCTTGATCGCGATTCAGGCGGATCCGAACTTTGCGTCCGGTTTTAGTGGCGGCGAGCGCGGCCAGCGCGGCGAAGGTGGCGGCCTGCGTTTCCTTTCCGCCGAAGCCACCGCCCATGCGCGGACATTCGACGACCACGCTATGCATGGGGAGCGCGAGCACATGGGCTACGATGTGTTGCAACTCGGACGGATGCTGCGTGGAAGAACTCACGAAAACGGTCCCGTCCTCGCCGCGCTCCGCCCAGCAGGCATTCGTCTCCAGATAGAAATGATCCTGCCCGCCGAAAGAAATCTCGCCTTCCAGCGTGAGAGGCGCAGCGCGCAAGGCGGCTTCCACGTCGCCGCGGCGAATATGATTCGCCTCCGTGTGAAAGCTGTTGGCGGCAATCGCTTCCTCCACGCTCAGGATCGGCGGGAGCGGTTCATATTCGACAATCACCTGCGCAGCGGCCGCACGGCAAAGCTCCGGCGTTTCGCCCACCACCAGGGCGATGATCTGACCGTGGTAAAACGCTTCCTTATCGGCCAGCAGAATTTCGTCGTGGCGCACCGCTCCCACGTCGTTCAATCCCGGGACATCTTCGGCCAGGAGAACGGCGGCAATGCCCGGCATGGCGCTGGCCGCGGAGGCATCGCGCCGGGTAATGCGAGCGTGCGCGTGCGGCGAACAGACCGGCCAGACCTCCAGCATCCCCTGGCCGGGGGTGACGTCGTCGACGTAAATGGCCTCGCCGGTGACGTGCTTGTGCCCGCTCTCGTGCGGCAGACAGGCTTCGCGTTCGCCTAACGAGCGAGTAATGGGCGAACCGGCGCGCTCTTCAATGGAGGGGCGAGCTCCGGCGAGCCTTCGTCGTTTGGCGTCGCTCGCCACGGCGAGTCCGTCCGTTGGCGGACCGGAGCTCCTCCCTCCATCGTCATGGAAAAATTTCCAAAGCAGGTCGACGATAATCCGCCGACGGAAGGTCTCGCTCCCGCGAACATCCGAGATGGGAGTGAACTCCTGCTCAAGGACCGGCAAGACTTCGCGGAGCGTGGCTTCATCCCACTTCTTCCCCAGCAAAGCGTTCTCAGTCCGACGGGCTCGGGCGGGCATCGCGGCCACGCCGCCAAAAGCGAGCCGGACGCCGGCGATCGTTCCCGCGTCATCCAGTTGCAGGAAAAAACAGCCGGCCACGGTGCTGATATCCATTTCGCGTCGCTTCGAAACTTTGTAGAAACGCCGGAGCGTGCCGGCGTCTCTGGACGGACGAGGAATAACGATCGATTTCAGAATCTCGCCGGGACCGAGCGCCGTCTTACGATAAGCGACAAAGAAGTCGTCAATCGGTAAAGTGCGCTCGCCCGCCAGGGAAGCCAGCACCACGCTCGCTTGCAGTGCCATGAGGACGGGGGCGGAATCGCCGATCGGCGAAGCGGTCACAATATTTCCGCCCATGGTCGCGCGATTCCGGATTTGCCGTGAACCAAACCAGCGCAACATCTCCGAGATCTCGGGAAATTCGCGGCCGAGGGCCTCATCGATGCGCGTTAGCGTCACCGCGGCGCCGATCTGCCATTCGTTAGACGTGGACCGCAGTCTGTTCAGGTCAGAAATGGCCTCCAGGGAAATGAGGGTGGGGAACCGGTGATAACGTTTGCTGATGTCGAGACCGAGTTCGGTCGCGCCGGCGATGAGCCGGGCTTCCGGATATTTCGTCATGGCGGCGAACAATTGCTTCAGAGACACGGGGCGCAGAAAGTTCTCGCCGTTCTGCGCGTACCTCACTCCCGCCAGCCGCGGCGGGGCGGAGTCAAGGCGACTGGCGAAGCTATCTTTCTGGTCGCGTTGGGCGAAGGCATCGGCGGCGGCATCGCGGATAGCGCGGTATCCGGTGCAGCGGCAAAGGTTCCAGCATAATTGCTCGTCCAATTGTCCGGCGGATCTGAGATCTTTTCGATAATAGCCCTCAAACAGCGACATGATGAATCCGGGCGTGCAATAACCGCACTGCGAGCCGTGATTTTCCACCATGGCCTGTTGCACGGGATGCAGGCGATCGCCGGCCACGCCTTCAACGGTGATGATCTCGCGCCCGGCCATGAGGGGCAGGGGCACGAGGCAACTGTTGATCGATCGGTAGCAGGCGTTCCCTTTGCGATCGCGATCCACCATGGCGACGGAGCAAGCTCCGCAATCTCCCTCCGCGCAGCCTTCCTTCGAACCCGTTAGTCCGCTGGCCCGCAACCAGTCGAGCAAGGTCGTGTTCGGCGAGACGGAATCGACGCTGATATTCTTTCCGTTGAGCCGGAACTCGATCGCGTTGTTCATACGCGAGGCGCGTGCGCTCCCCAGACCAGCCGCCCCTTATCTTTCCGTAACATCACCTTGTTTTCGTCGGCCCTGGAGAATTCGGAAGAAGGAGCGGGACTGCAATTCTTCGAGGGTCAGGCCGGTAGCCAGTGCTTCCTTCTCGGTGATCGCGCCGCAGGCCAGGCCGCGCAGGAAAAAATTCAGCAGACCCTGGCCCGTGGCGGCGTCGTCAAAAACATCGCCGAAAAGCGAGGCGAGCGCCGCTTTTTCCACAAACGCGGTCAGGCGATTGGCCGCGCTTTCGAGTCCGGCGAGGAAGAAGAGATAGACGGCGGCATAACGAGTAACCAGTTGAGCGGGGTGCAGGTCCCAGCCCTGATAGAACCCGGTGCGCAGGGAATGCAGGTTATCCTCAAAACCAAGGCGCCAGGCTTGATGCACAGCCTTTCCATTGGCCTCTTCCTGCGCGGCGGTAAGCTTGCCGCCCGGCGCGGCACGGTGCGGGCCCACCGGCAGAATATTGGTGGCGCCGTCGGAGAGATGCGTCCCCGTCCCGGCCAGCGAGATGAGCATCATTTGGCGCGCGAAATCGCAGGCGGGATGACCCATCGCCTGATAGGCGGCCGTGATTCCGCTCGAGGCAGTATAATCGTAAACCCCGAAGTGGACGCTGCCGCATCTTCCTTCCGCCGCCTCCACCAGCGAATGCAAGGCCACTTCGCCGCGCGAGTTGATAATCGACTGTGGCGTCTCGATCATCGGCTCGAATTTTAGGGAACCGGTCGGCAACCCGGCTTTGCGTTCGAGGAGGGCAAATAAGCGAATGGCCGCGTGCACCTGCTCGGGCAGCTGAATCTTGGGCACGGTGATCACGAAATTCTCGGGCAACCGGCCCGAGGTCGCGGCCGCCAGTGAGGTCACAAAAATGTCGAGTGTGCGGAAACTGCGCGCCCGCAGATCCTCGTTCATCGGCTTGATACGAATACCGATGAAGGGCGGCAGGGTGCCGGCGCGCATGCCATGCGCGATTTCCAGCGCGCTGGAATGAGCATGCTGATCTTCCTCCTCATCCGGGCGATTGCCGTATCCGTCCTCGAAGTCGAGGCGAAAATCTTCCACCGGCTCGCGTTGCAGTTTGTCGACGATTCGGTCGTAAATCTTCTGCATGAGCGCTGGGTCCAGTTTCAGGCCGAGGGCGGCCGCCAGCGCGGACGCGTCCGGCGCGTAGTCGCGCAGAGAACGCAGCGCCACCTCTCCCAGCTTTCTCGGCGAATCCGCTTTGAAGAGGTGAGCTCCGCCATAAACCGTGTGCACCGCCTGGCGTCGTTCCGATTCGCCCGGGTAACGGCGCATGAATTCCTTGTTGGCCTCGCTGAGCTCGGCGGCGATGGAAGCCGTTTCTTCTGCAGTAAGGCTGGCGTGAAGTGTCAAAGTAGTGGCCATTAGGGTCTTGGTTATAAAGGGTCAGGCCTAACGAGCCGTGCCCCGGGCCCCGGCAGGATCTTACCATGATCGAAAATCGTCTGGCCACGCAAAATCGTGCGCTCCACCCGGCAGCGCATTTTCCGGCCCAGGTAGACACTTTGGCGATGGCGATAGAAAAGCGTGTCGGCGGTGATGACGTCGCCATTTTGCGAATCGACGATGGTGAGGTCGGCATCTTTGCCGAGAGCCAGCCCGCCCTTGTCCGAAATGCGAAAGCGTTGCGCCACATTCTCGCTCGTCCAGCGAGCGATCTGCTCGGGCGTCATCTCCTGTCCTGGATCCTGCGCGGAGTTGATCATGAGCGGCAGCAGGTGCTGGCAACTGGAAATTCCGCCCCAGATCTCGAAGAAATTGGAGCTTTGCTTCATTTCCGGCGGGGCGGGGGAATGATCAGATCCGATGGTGGTGACATCGGAAAGGCGCTTCCACAAATCGCGCCCTTCCGCGATTGAGCGGAGCGGGGGAGCGCACTTGGCCGCCGCCCCGATGTCCTGCATGTCGATATCGCACAGCATGAGATAATGAGGACAAGTTTCGCAGGTCACGTCCACACCTTTTGCGCGCGCTTGGGCGACTAATTGGACTCCACTGCCGCCGCTGACATGAACGATGTGCAAACGACACCCGGTCTTGTGAGCCAATTGAATGGCCGATTGGATGGCTTCGAGTTCTGCTTCCAGCGGACGGCTGGCGAGATAATCCGCCACGGTTGCCTGGCCCGCGGCCAAACATGCTTTGGTCAGGTCGCTGGTCATTTTCTCAGACTCGGCGTGCACAGCCACAAGCAAACCGAGATCGGCGGCAATGCACATGCCTTCGCTCAAGCTGGCGTGGTCGACGCTCGGAAAATCGTCGATGCCGCTGTTGCACATGAAGGCCTTCAGCCCGACCACACCGCGATCGCGCAAGGTTTTGAGCTGATCGAGATTGCCGGGAACAAGTCCGCCCCAGAGGCCGAAGTCGACCATTGAATTCTGCTCGGCGGCCGCGCGCTTGGCGTCGAAACTCGGGCCATCGATGGTCGGCGGATGCGCGTTGAGCGGCATGTCAAAAATGGTGGTGGTGCCACCGGCGGCGGCCGCGCGCGAGCCGGAAGCAAAGCCTTCCCATTCGCTTCGTCCCGGCTCGTTGAAGTGAACATGCGAATCGATGACACCGGGAAAGATCGACAGATTGGTGGCGTCGATTTCCTCGCGCGCCGAACCTCCGAGGTTCTTGCCAAGGGCGACGATTTTTCCGGCGGCAATGCCGATGTCTGGCTCGCCGCGGACGAGCAGGTCGAAATCACTCATGGTGTGAATGACGAAATCCGAATGTCCAATGCCGAATTAAATCCGAATGACCAAGCTCAAAAGCGCGCGCGCCCTGGTTATTCGTGCTTCGGCATTCCTTCGTCATTAGTCATTCGTCATTGGGCATTTCGCTCATGCGACCGTTCCCCACACGCGCAACCGGCTGACGCCGCCGTCGGGGTAAATGTTCAACCGGATATGACTGCAGTTCTCGACGGAGGAAAGTTCACGCTCGAAGAAATGGCGCGTGTCCGCCTGCAATTTCGTTTTTGGGAGAACCTCGCTCCAGGAGGTCTTTGTGCTCGTTAGGTCTTCGATGATCGCATCCGGCGCCGCGCATCCCTCGATGGAGCAGGTGTCGGGATAGTTTCCTTTGAAATGGTTGGTGTCGACTTCCACCTTTCGGATTGTGCCGGGCAGGCCAAGTTTCAAAATGATCCAATCATGGCCCGGGCCGCGTCGCCGCTTCGTCTCCCATCCGTCGCCCATGTTTTCGGCGCGACCAGGCATGATGAGATTGTTCATCGAGCTGAAAAACATGTCGCTGCAGGCCAGCGGCACTCCGCCATTCTCCACCGCCACAAGGTCGACGAGTTCGGATGGCTTCACCTTGGTCCAGTCGGGTACGACGATGCCGTAGACCCGAAACCGCGCCACTCCGCCGTCCGGAAAGATATTTAAGCGGACGTGCGTCCATGTGTCGCCATTGGTGATGGCGAACAGATTTTGCGACCCTGGGCTCAAGGGCGATTGCTTCAGGACCGGAGTCCAGGACAGGCCGTCGACTGCGGCGGCCTCGGTCGGGAAGTCGCTGGTCGTGCCAATCGCATCGATCGAGGCGAAGGGAGGATGATTGCCTAGAAAATGATTCGTGTCGATGTCGACCTGCCTGATCATGCCGCGCAATCCCAGCCTAACGACACACCAATCATGCCCGGGGGGGCGCCGGCGGCGAGTCTCCCAGCCGTCCATCCACTTTCCGTGATCGGTATACTTGTCCGGAATAAAGATGCCGCGACCCGGCTTCAGGAGATTCTCTTTCTCGGCAAAGAACTCATCGTTAGCCAGCAAGGCAACCCCGCCGACACGCGCGGAAGCCAGATCGACCAGGCCGGCGGGCGGGGAAATTGCGGAATCGGACGTACTCATGTGGAGACCCCGCCGAAGCTCCAAATTCCAAGCACCTCGCCACGGCGAGTTCGTCCGAAGGCGAACAAGGTGCAGGGAAATTCCAAACCCCAAACTTCAAAGATGTAGCCCAGCTCAATGGGAAGTTGGTTATTGATGTTTCTCTGGATGTTGGATGTTGGAATTTGGAGCTTCATCAACTGCCGCGGTAAGTGCTGTAAGCCCATGGCGAGACCAGGAGCGGCACGTGATACTTCGCCTTCGCATCCGAGATAGTGAAACGCACCGGGACGCGATCGAGAAAGGTTCTCTCTTTGAAATAATCGCCCACCAGAAAAATCAGCTCGTAATTTCCTTCGGCCATCTCCGTGCCGGACAATAGCGGTTGATCGACGCGACCATCATTGTTGGTCCGGACGGTCTTGAGCAGGCGGGCGGGATCCATGGCCCACACTTCGATGGTCAGGTTGGCGGCCGGGATACCACGAGAGGTATCGAGCACATGCGTGGTCAGAGCGCTCATCTGGGGAGCGCACGCGCCTCGCGTGCCGGCGATCGCGCCCTCGCGATCGCGAACTTTGTTGAAAAAGATGGCGGCGAGGGCGCCGCCATCAGCACGCGGGGCGCGTGCGTTCCCCAGCAGGTTGTCGTGCTCGGCATCATTTTACCAAATCCTGCAGCCGGAGGTCCGCGATCTTAAGGATCTCCGCGAGAGCAATCTCCAGCTCCTGTTCGTGAGAATGACGCAGACGAACCGGGAAAGCCTGGAGGATCGCGTCCTTCTTATGCAGGCGCGCGCAAATCACAAAAGGAAATCCGAAGCGCTCTTTATAGGCGGCGTTGGATTGCCGGAATTGTTTGATTTCCTCCGCGCTCAGCTGACCAAGGCCGGCCTCGGCTTGTTCGCGCTGCGACTCGTTAGTCAAAACCGCGTCGCCCACCAGGTCGGGATGGGCCCGGACCAGGCAGACCTTCTCTTCGTGCGACGCTTTCATGACCGTCTCGCCAAGGGCGGCCAGAAGCTCGGCGCGATCCCGGAATGGCCGTTTTGCCTCGGTGCGCGCCGCAATCCAGGGGGAATGCTCGAAGACCGGGGCGAGCAGGCTGGTGAACTCGTGCCGCTCGAGGGCGTTTACTTCCTCAACGTTTAACATCGCCATATCGGAGTAAATGAATTATGCCTTGGAGGCAATGCCTAAGCTGACCGGACATCGTTATGGTAAGGCGCGCGTGCGGGTTCTGAAGATTCTGCGTGACGGCGAGACGCATCGCATCAAGGAGATCGAGGTGACGGCGCTTCTGGAAGGCGATTTCGCTTCTTCCTACACGTCTGGCGACAACCGCGAAGTGGTCCCGACCGATACCATTAAGAACACGGTCAATGTTCTGGCCAAGGAGCATCTCAGCGATGAGATCGAGCGTTTCGCCACCGTGCTGGGCGCGCATTTTCTCAGGCGCTACCCCCAGGTGGAGCGCGCCCACATCGACGTCGCTGAGCGCGACTGGCAGCGGCTGGCCATCGGCGGCCGGCCGCACAGTCATTCGTTTCGGGCCGGCGCTGAAGCGAAAATGTTTACGCGTGTGATTTCCGGGCGCGAGGGACAGTCCGTGCATTCGGGGATTCGCGAACTGCTCATCCTCAAGACAACCGGTTCTGGTTTTGAAGGTTATCCGAAAGACGAGTTCACCACTCTGCGCGAGACCTCTGATCGCATCCTGGCGAGCTCGTTTAGCGCGACGTGGGTTTTCGAGAAACAGCCCCCCAATTACCGGGCCGCCAACGATGCGATTCTGGCGGCCATGTTGAAAGTGTTTGCCGAAACCTACAGTCCTTCGGCCCAGACAACACTGTTTCAGATGGGAGAGGCGGCTCTGGCGGCCTGCGCGGAAGTCTCGCGGTTGGACCTCGCCATGCCAAACAAGCACTGCCTGCTGATCGATCTGGCGCCCTTCGGGCTCGAGAACAACAACGAAGTCTTTGTGCCAACCGACGAGCCGCATGGTCAGATCGAAGCCACGGTAACGCGATGACCGACTCGCTCCTGGAAGAACTGGCTTCCGTGCGGCGCCTGCGGAAACCTTGTGCTCTCGTTACGGTAGCGGCCACTCGCGGTTCAGTGCCGCGCGCTGCCGGGTCGAAGATGCTGGTTTATGCCGAGGGCGTGAACAGTGGTACGATCGGCGGCGGTAAATTTGAAGCGCTCGTCATCGAGGAGGCGCGCCGGCAGATGCGCGAGAAGAGCCCGCTGCTGAAAACTTATCCGCTCCATGAAAGTTCGCCGGAGTCGTTCGGCGCCATTTGTGGCGGCGAGGTCACCGTTTTGATCGAGCCGCAAATTCTGAGCGAGGCCATTTTCCTGGTCGGCGGTGGGCACTGCGCACAAGCCATCGCTCGTCTCGCGGTGGAGTGCGGATTGTTTGTCACGGTTATCGACGACCGTACAGAAGCGATGCTTTCTCTGCCTTCCGCCGTGGCGGTCGTGCATGACATCGAGCCATCGGTGTTTCTCCGTAATAGAAAATGGCAGAGCGACGAAGCCATTGTCATGGTCAGCCGCAACTATGAGATCGATCGAGAGGCGCTGGCGGCGGCGCTGGAAACGAGCGGGGCCGGCTATATTGGAATGATCGGGAGCGATCGCAAAGTGCAACGGGTCTTCGACGAGTTGCAGGCCCGCGGCGTGACCGCGGAGAAATTGAAGCAGGTTTATGCGCCGCTCGGCTTGGACATCGGATCCGACTGTCCGGCCGAGATTGCGGTCAGCGTGCTCGCGGAGATCCTGGCCGTCCTGCGCGGGCGCACAGGCGCGCACTTGCGGCTGACCGCAAGGTAGGGACGCACCGCCGGGGGGTCCGCTCCGCAGGCGTAATCGCGTGGGAAGACGGACGTTGGGTGATAGCGGCATTCGGCAGCAAACGCTCAACGCCCAACGTTCAACTTCCAACGCCGAAGTCAGAGGGGCGTGTTACATGCGGTTTTCCAGCGTGACGCCCGCGGCGCAGCATAAAGCATTCAGGGCGCGCTTCTGACTTGAACGTTGAGCGTTGAACGTTGGGCGTTTGCTGTAAGTTCTGATGAAACTAGCCTAACCAGTAAATCGCCGCGCAGCTCAGCAGAAAATAGGGAACCAGCACCGCCGCGCCGGCATAATCCTTGGCCATGCGCTGGCCGAAGAAGAGGGCGACGAGCGACAGCGCGGAGACGACCGCGCCGTAAAACGCCAGGGTTGAATCATGCCGCAGAATAAGGAACACGCAGCCAACCGCGCTCAGGGTCCCGGCGGCGAGTTCAAGGAGAGTGATCACGCTGACGAGCAGCGGAACCAGGGGGGCGAGGGGACTTTTGGCGAAATGGCCGGTCAGCCACGCGAGATTTCCCGCCCGATCCACCACCTTGTCGATGCCAGATTGCAGAAAGAGAATGGCCAGCCACAAGGACGTGAGCGTCTGCAGGAGAAACAAGGCGCCTTCCGGAGTATGCAAATTTGGCATGGCTCCATCTAACTCGGGTCGTCCTGCCATCGAAAGCCGAAATTGCTGTAATTTGGTCCGTATTATCTGGTGGCCCTGCGCAGAGGAATCTGGCAAACAAGAGAACTCATTTATGAAAACATCCAGCCGTAAGTCATTTTCCCTGTTTTGTGTCGCTCTTGGACTGACCGCGTCCGTCCATGGGCAAAATGACCTGTCCGTGCCCGACGTCAGCCAGGCGGCCATGGTCAAACAGCGCATCGCCCTGACCGACATCACCATTTCCTATCACCGCCCGCTGACCAACGGCCGCAAAATCTGGGGTGGCCTCGTGCCTTACGGACAAGTGTGGCGCGCGGGGGCCAATGAAAATACCACCGTCGAAGTGAGCGATCCGGTCAACGTGGAAGGACAGGCGCTGCCCAAGGGCATCTACGGTTTGCACATGATCCCCACGGCGGATTCGTGGACCGTCATCTTTTCAAAAACCAACACCGGCTGGGGCAGTTATAGCTACAAGCAGGAGGAAGACGCTTTGCGCGTGACGGTGAAACCGCGGGTGCTGGCCGAAAACGTGGAGGCCCTGGATTTCGCATTCGACGATCTGCAGCCGAACTCGGTTAGCGCCACCTTGCTTTGGGAGAAGTTGGCCGTGCCTTTCAAGATTTCGGTGACCGATCAGACGACGCTGGAGAATATTCGCGCGCAGTTGAAAGGGCGCGGCCAGTTCACCTGGCAATCACTGGATGAAGGCGCGCAGTTTTGCCTGACCAAAAAGATCAACCTGGACGAAGGATTGCGCTGGGCCAATGCCTCCATCGCCAACGAAGAGCGTTTTGATAACTTGAGCACCAAGGCTGACCTGCTCAAGGCGCTGAACAAGCCCGACGAAGCGAAGACGACGTGGGATCATGCCATGCAGATCGCCAACGCCGTGCAGCTTTACTCGTACGGACGGCGCTTGCAGAACGAGAAACAGTTCGCCCAAGGCCTGGATATTCTTAAGGATGTCGCCAAACGCTTTCCCAAGGATGTTTATGGTCACATGGCGCAAGCGCGACTCAAGTCGGCCGCGGGCGATTTTCCCGCAGCTGTGGAAGAAATGAAACAGGCGCAAGCGAACGCCACGTCGGATGCGCAAAAGACGGCTCTTCAGCCGCTCCTCGATAAACTCCAGGCCAAGCAGGATATTAATCCCAAATAACAGGCCGTGGGCAGGGACGGCCGCAGGGAGAGGGTCGTTGTCAGGTTTTCCCCCGCGTAAAGGCTTGCCTTTACTCGGCTGCTGACCGGGGCGAAAGGAGCTTCCTGTGACCACTCGATTTTTCACTTTCACGGGCGCGGCGCTCGCTTGCATTCTCGGCGCCTCCGCCATGGCCGAAGGCAATCCGCCTTCGTTCCCCGCGCCCATGAACGCGGCCGAGATTCAGCTGGGCCTCCAGAAGCTGAATGTGCTCGGCCGGGTTCTCTACATCGCGGCCCATCCGGACGACGAAAATACCAACCTGATGGCGCTTTGGTCTAACGGATCACTTTACCAGGCCGCTTACCTTTCTGTTACGCGAGGCGACGGCGGTCAAAACCTCATCGGGCCGGAGTTGCGCGAAAAACTCGGAGTCATACGAACGGAGGAACTCCTCGCTGCCCGGCGGATCGATCATGCTCATCAGTTTTTCACTCGGGCGAACGATTTCGGGTTTTCCAAGACCGCCGAGGAATCACTGCGCTTTTGGGATCACGACAAGATTCTCTCCGACGTGGTCTGGATCATGCGGCGGTTCCGGCCGGACGTTGTGGTGACGCGCTTTAGTCCGGACGATCAACTGACGCATGGCCATCACACCGCGTCTTCCATTCTCGCGCAGGAAGCGTTCGCGGCGGCGGGCGACCAGAATCGTTTTCCCGAGCAGTTAAAATTCTTTCCGGAATGGAAACCATGGCGCCTGGTCTGGAATACCTCTCCGTTTTTCTTTTCCAATCGCAATATTCCCTTTGACCCAGCTGGCCTAACGACGTTGGAGGCCGGCGGGTTTAATTCGCTTCTCGGCAAGGCCTACACTGAACT
>DASXIK010000063.1:0-2527 GCA_036498025.1 Chthoniobacterales bacterium | reverse complement strand
TGTCCACATTTCTCTGATGGTGCACGGACCGCACTTCAAGTCCGGTTTTTTTGACACGCTTCCAACCGCTAACGTAGACCTCGCGCCTACGGTTGCGCGCATCCTCAATTTGAGCATGCCGGAGGTTCAGGGCCGGGTGCTGGAGGAAGCTTTGGATGGAGGACCATTCATCACGGACTATATGGTGTTGAGTAAGACTTACCGGTCCTCAAAGAAGGCCGGGCTGAACGTAAAACTCCCGACCGACCTCGACAGCCAAGCCATTAACCCCAATCTGAGTACATACTCGGCCGAGTTGAGGACGAAGATTCTTACCAAAGGTGATAAGAGCTTCACTTATTTCGATCAGGCACGAGCGGTCCGCGAATAGGGCTTCAGACCTCCGATACAAGTGCGCCATCCCAGGTACGCCGCCAACCACGGCGAGGGCAGGCGGCTGCTCGCGTTGAACTCGCCCTAGCGGCCGTCGTTCAAGAACGACATCCCGCAGTGCTCCGGCGCATCTGAGGCCGAGCTAAATCAGCCGCTCATGGCCGCTCCGGGTCAAAACCAGTAATGCGTGCGCCGAGAGACCGGCAAGGAGTAGGAGGTGCAAGTCCACTACGATGAAGGAGTAGCGACCCACATCGGCCCCAAGCCGTGCGCAGGCTCCCGCGAGGGCGTCGGCGAAGCGTCGGCAGGGGAGTGCATAGGCCAGCCATTGAGCCGCGAAAGGGTATCCCGGGTGCCGACACGGTGCTTTACGTGGAAGGCAATATGGACGGGCGCGCCATCGCAAGCGCCCGGACGACCTGGCGTGGTCAGAGACCCTGGCATGTGCAGACGCTCCTTGCACGGGAACCGGGAGGTCTCGCGTCCGACCGCTTGGCAACAGCCGTCGATCCGCATCGGGGAGGTGAGGAGCCGTAGCCGATGATGCACGGGCGCGAGAAGTCAGACCCCGCCATAGTAGCTGGGAAGCCGACGAACAAAGTGGCCTCGGCCACGGCGGAGCCGGTGGAGCCAAGGGCGGGGGCCGAGAGGAACGCGGGCCAGCAAAGCACGCACCGGACACAGGGACGGGAATGCGTGTCACATGGGCTGGATCGCGTACGGCAAGCCGCAATGCAAAGGAAGAAGGAGAAGTTCACCGAGCTCCTGCACCACGTTGACGTCGATCTGCTACGGGAATCGTTCTTTGCGCTCAAACGCAAAGCCGCCCCCGGGCGTGGATGGGCTGACATGGCAGGCTTATGCAGCAGACCTTGACCGAAACCTCACTGATCTGCATGCACGGGTCCACCGCGGAGCGTACCGGGCGCTGCCATCACGCCGGACGTACATTCCGAAGGCCGATGGAAAACGGCGCCCCTTGGCGGTGGGAAGCGCCGCTTTTCCACGGCGCACGCCAGGACCGAACCCTCGCACCGCAAACTTGGTCGGAAAGACCTTTCGCCAAGTGGGGTTGGGCTGGCGAGGTAACCCGGGCGATCATTGGTGTCGCCCCGTTCCAATACAACCCCGGCTGCGATAGGCTAACCGCATAGACTAACGTCGGGAAGCAGGCATCCATAAAGGTAGTGCAGAGGCTGATTCCTTGATTCCGGGTGTATTTGTACGTCTGGAGCGTCAGCCCGGATGCCAAAAGGGGCCGTGCCATGAAAGGCCATTCCGAGGTCTTAATTGCAGCATTGGCAACGGCCATTCTCGCCGGTCCCCACGGGGATAGGCTAGCCGTGGCTCAGTCGGAGCGGAACGCGCCAAGCCAGAGTGCCCAATCCGTCGAGGCCCAGGCGCCCTACGCTCTGCAATACGACGGTCGCGTTACGGTCCGGACGGATCGCACGGCGACCGACGTGTTTACGCAGCGATTGAAGATCTTGACGCCGAGCGCGATCGCGACCGTCAGTCAGCAGCAACTCACGTTCGTTGAGGGAATGCAAACCCTCGAGACCGTCGAGGCTTTCACCGAAAAGAGCGACGGAACAAAGGTGCCGGTTGGTCCTGCCAATGTCATTACTCGGGACGCCGCCTCGGGGATGCAGGCCACCTATATGCGTGACCTGAAGCAGCGGACCGTCATTTTCCAGGATGTCCAGGTGGGCGACACCCTCGTGATGACGCACAGAAGGGAAATAAGGCAGAGTCTGTTTCCCGGATATTTTTTCTACGCTCGAACAAAGAAAGCATCGATCGGATCGTCGAAGTCATGACCCGCGAATTGAACAAACAGAAGTAGACCCCACAATGCGCCGCACCCATCATCGCCACGCAAAGGCCGACAGGACTCCCGAGTAGCTGCTCTGCATGCGCAGCCTGGACGGTGTGACCGAAACACCCGGCAGCGGCGAAGTATCTTCTCCGAAAGGCTGACGCCCTCGGCGGCCGACCTCGAAAACTACGGCGGCGGTCAGGGCGCCGCGCACCAATTCCTCGCGAAGTATTCGCCGGCGTTCGCGGTGATGGTGGCCTCGGTCAGACCCAACTTCGAGGGTTTGACGTTTGATGGAGCTGGAAAGTGCCGGCAAATGCTGGGTTTCTGCGCTCG
>DASXIK010000062.1:0-3167 GCA_036498025.1 Chthoniobacterales bacterium | reverse complement strand
GCCCTCGGACAGGTTTTGCAAATCGAGGAACTCACCCAGCTGCATCTCGAGCAGGCGGAGGCCAAATATCACGTCACTCCGGGGTTGGTCACCATCGACGAATTGGTGCTGCGCTCTCCCAATATTCGACTGACCGCCACCGGCACGGTCGCCTTCAACGGCAAACTGCATCTCAATTCTCAGCTTGCCATCAACGAAAAAGTCCGGGGCCAGCTGTTTAAGCCGATTCGCCAAAACTTCCAGCCCACGGCCGAGGCGGGTTATTCGGCCATCGATTTTCAGGTCAGCGGGACGCTGGATCGCCCAAAAAGCAACCTGGTTGATCGCATGATCGGCCAGGACCTGAAGGACATCGTCAGCGGACTTCTCGGGGGCAAGAAGCCGGAGAAACGAAAAAAGAAAAAGGAATCGGAGAACGCCACGCCGCCGGCCGACGAGACCGGCGCGGACGAGTCAGCCAGCCCGGCGCCTGCCGCTTCGCCGGCGAGCCCGGCCACGCCATGAGAGTGATTGCGGGATCCGCGGGCGGGATCCAGCTCGAAGTTCCCAAACAGGGTGTCCGCCCCACCATGGACCGGGTGAAAGCGGCCATTTTTTCCAGTCTGGCGGACCGCGTTATCGAGGCACGCGTGCTCGATTTATTTGCCGGGACGGGGGCGCTCGGGATTGAAGCGCTCAGCCGGGGTGCCGCTTCCGTCCTTTTTGTCGAGCAGGACCGGCAATCCGTCAGGACAATCGAGAAAAACCTGGCGCGCACAAAGATGCAGGGCCGCACGCGTCAGGAAGACGTCTTCGAGTTCCTGGCGCATCCGCCCGCGGCCGATCGTTTCCATATCATCCTGGCTGATCCGCCCTACGAGCAGACCCGCACCGGTGAACGCTACACGGAGAAATTGCTGACTAACGAGTCGCTGGCCGGATTGCTCGAGCCGGACGGGGTTTTTGTGCTGGAGAAACGGCCTTCGGAGCGATTGCCGGAGGCTTCGCTCTGGGAGATCGCGCGACGCAAAACCTATGGCGCCACCGAGGTTCTGTTCCTCTGCGTTGCCAGTCCGGCTCGGGCCGATCCAAAATCCGAAATCCCTGCCCGCAATGCTTCGCCTAGCGATGCAGGCGGGTGAAATCGATCATGGTTCGCCTGATCTACAATTTGCTCTGGCCTTTTGGCCTCGTCGTCTTTTTGCCCGGTTATCTGGTCAAGATGTTCCGGCGCGGGGGTTATCGCGAGAAATTCGGTCAGCGCGTCGGCCTCTATGATCGAGTCGTTAGGCAAAGACTGGCCGGCCAGCGATTCACCTGGATGCACGCCGTCAGCGTGGGCGAGGTGGTTATTGCCCTGAAACTGGCGCGCCAACTGCGGAATCTCGAGCCGGATCTCGCCTGTGCCCTGACTACGACCACCACGACCGCGTTTGCCATGGCGCGCATCAGCGCTCCACCGTGGATGGAAGTTATCTACATGCCGCTCGACTTCTGGCCGATCATGACGCGCGCTTTTGCCGTGATTCGGCCGGTTCGCATCGTTCTGGTGGAAGCGGAGGTTTGGCCGAACCTGGTGGCGCGCGCTCGGAAGTCCAGGGTTCCCGTCGCCTTGGTCAATGCGCGCCTGTCGCCGCGATCGGAAAGCCGGTTCCGTCGGTTCCGGCCTTTTGTCGGACCGATGTTCCGAGAATTGGATTTTATCGCGGTGCCCGAGCGGGAAGATGTGGAGCGCTGGATGGCGCTCGGTGTCGAGCGGACCCGGATTCATCACACCGGCAGTATTAAATATGATCCCGGCGATTCGAGTCCCGGGGCCAAAGTCCCTCAGCAGGTCTTTCCGGTGGACGCGCCGGTTCTTTTCGGAGGCAGCACGCACCGCGGCGAGGAGGAAGCTCTGGCCCGGAGCTTTGTGGAGTTGCGGCGTTCGTTTCCATCGCTCTGTTTGTTCATCGCGCCCCGGCACGTGGAGAGAGCGCGCGAGATCCGCAAACGTTTGCAGGATGTGGGATTGGCCGTCCGCCTCGTGAGCGAGCGCACGGCTGGCGAATCGCCCGATTGTGTCTTGCTTGATAAGACGGGCGAACTGCAGACCTGGTACTCTTTGGCGACGGTGGCCTTCGTCGGGAAGAGTTTGACCGCTCATGGCGGACAAAACCCGGTCGAGCCGATCGTGGCCGGGGTGCCAGTTATCTTTGGACCACACATGGAAAACTTTTCCACCCTAGCCAGGAAGTTGGTCGAACAAAAAGGCGCCGTGGAGGTCGCCGACGCGGCCTCGCTGGAGCGCGCGCTGCACGCACTCCTGGCCGACCCGGCCGCGCGACGGACCTTGGTCGCGAATGCCGAACAGGTTCTGTCGGAGTACCGCGGCGCCACCGAGCGGACCGCCCGGCTGATTGCCGGTCTTCTGTAGGGGAAGCTGGAGGGGCGAGCTCCCGCGAGCCCGAACGTTTGGCGTCGCCGGAGCTCCGCCCTCCATTTCATCGATCGGCGTTAATACCCGGCAATTTGCCTTGCGCCGGGCTGCCTCAATTCCGATATTGCCGGTCCTTCCCTGACCCTATCGTCCAGTGGCCTAGGACACCGCCCTTTCACGGCGGTAACACGGGTTCGAATCCCGTTAGGGTCGTAACTACCTTAAATACAGATATTTAGGGTGGTAATCCTCAGGCCATATTCCAGGTCTTTGCCTTCCAACGGCGTTTACGGACATCAGCAGTGAAGCTTTCGCTCGCAGCCGCGGAAAACGTTGTGAGGCCTGCATTTGCGCCTTTGCCCTCGACAGTCATAGCAAGAGCAAAATTATCAAGATCGCGTAGTTTAGGCACTTCTGAATGTCTGCCGAAGTTAGAAAAGAGATCCAGCTGGAGATCGCGCATGTCTTGTTCATCGACATTGTTGGTTATTCGAAGCTTTCAATTACTGACCAGCACGCGGCGGTTGAAGAATTAAATCAGATTGTCCGCGCCTCCGAGCAATTTCAAAAAGGCGAAGCGACCGAGCGTTTACTGAAAATCCCGACCGGGGACGGGATGGCGCTGGTATTTTACGCCAGTCCGGAAGCGCCGGTGCAATGCGCGGTGGAGATCAACCGGACGCTCAAAGAACATCCTCGCCTGCAACTTCGGATGGGGATCCACAGCGGACCGGTCAGCGGGGTTGTCGATGTAAACGAACGGGCCAAT
>DASXIK010000061.1:0-5259 GCA_036498025.1 Chthoniobacterales bacterium | reverse complement strand
GAAGCAAACGTTCAACGCCCAACGCTCAACGTCCAACGCTCAATTCGGGGGAGCGCACGCGCCCTCGCCTTCGCCGACCGATTGGATCAGAATTTCGGCGGGGGCGCCGAAACGAGCACGCGAGGGCGCGTGCGCTCCCCGGAATTCTGCCTCTACGCCTTGGGGTCGCGGTACTTCACGATCAAATGATCGATATAGGCACTGTATTGCTCCGCCAAAGCCGCGCTTTCGATGAAAAGGATGTTCTCCGCGTTAAATTGCGCGCTCCGCGAAAAATTAAACGAACCGGTGACGACGGTGTCGTCGATCACCAGCACCTTGTTGTGCATGAAATCATGCCGGCCGGTGGGCGAGTAGGGCGTGGAGTTTTTGCCCGCCAGCTTGGCCCGCGCAATCACATCCTGCAGGGCCGGAACCTTCCAATGGTTTTGCGGAACTTCCCGCCACTGCCGGTAGACATCGGTCATCTGCGTCCGGTCGTAAATGCCGTCCACTTTCACGCGACCAGTGTCGAGCAGGCTTTGCAGGGCGCCAATGAGCGTTCCCGAATTGATGAGCAGGCTGCAGATGCGCACCCGGCGCTGAGCGTTGCGCACACGGCGGGCCACCTCTTCGTCAATGGCCAGACCACAGCCCGGTGCAAACATGACCCGCACCGTGGCCGATTTCCCAGCAAAACTGAGCGGCACCGGCGTGGTCTTGATTTCCCCGGTATTTTCGAAGTTTTCCTTCTGCCAAAGCTCGGCAAAGTCGGCCGCATAATATTGGGCGATCTCCGGCGAATGAATTTGCACCACATTATTCTCCATCAGGGCGAAAGCGTCATCGGTCAGGTTGAGCGAGCCCGTCCACACGGAGACCCCATCGCGCACAATGAATTTGTGATGCATCAGCTTCATCCCGGCAATGCGACGCCAGGGGAAGCCTAACGACTCGACTGCAGCGCTCGTGCCCGGGGACGCGGGATCCTGCCCTCTGGACACCTGGGGTTTCATCGGTTTATCGCCGTCGAAGCAGATGCGGATGCTGACGCCTTCCTGGGCGCGTTCGCGCAAAGCGGCCACCAGCCGGCTTTTCAAAGCATCGCTAAGACGCATGTCATAAATCGCGAAATCCAGGCTCTCCCTCGCTCCCGCGACGAAGGTGGTCAGCCGAGCCATGACTGATTCTGCGCTCTGCTCATTCTCGGCCAGGAAGAAAACAGAAAGTGAATCAGGTAACTCGGGTTCCATAGGCTGCCGTCATACTGCACGGCGACAGAGCGCCGTGGCTACAGGGTAGGGACGCCGCGCTGCGGCGTCCACTCCGCACGCGTCGCTCAAGAATTTAACCAGGAAACCTCGCCCTTCGGGGTCTCGCACGCGGGGACGGATGGCGCAGCGCGTCGTCCCTGCCAGATTTGTGTTTTCGCGATCGCGCTGTCACGTTAAGTTCACCCGTGACCTACCAGGTTTTCGCCCGCAAATACCGGCCCCAGACGTTCGACGATCTCGTCGGCCAGAGTCATGTGGCGCAAACTCTGAAAAATGCGGTGGCGCAAAATCGCCTGGCGCACGCCTATCTTTTTGTCGGGCCGCGCGGCGTGGGCAAGACCTCGACCGCGCGCATCCTGGCCAAGGCGCTCAATTGCGTCAATGGACCGACCATTACGCCCTGTGGCGTATGCGATAACTGCAAGGAGATTGCCGCAGGCAACAGCCTCGACGTCATCGAAATCGACGGCGCCAGCAATAATAGCGTGGAAGATGTGCGCGAACTGCGCGACAACGTGCGCTACGCGCCAGCCAAGGGGAAATACAAGATCTACCTCATCGACGAGGTGCATATGCTTTCCTCCGCGGCTTTCAATGCCCTACTCAAGACCCTGGAGGAGCCGCCGGCGCATGTGAAATTCATTTTCGCCACGACGGAACCGCAGAAAGTGCTGCCGACCATCCTCAGCCGTTGCCAACGCTTCGATTTACACAGAATTGCGACCAACCTGATCGCCGATCATCTCCAGTTCATCTCCGGCAAGGAGAAAATTAAACTCGCTCCGGCGGCCGCCCACGCCATTGCCCGCGGCGCCGAGGGCGGCCTGCGCGACGCCGAATCCATGCTCGATCAACTGGTGGCTTTCTGCGGCGAAAACATCGCGGAAGAGGATGTGCTCACGGTCTTCGGCTTCACCAGTCAGCAGACCATGGCTCATTTCACCGAAAAGATTCTCGGTGGCGCTACCGCCGAGGCGGTGCAGTTGTTGCATGACGAATCCGAAGCCGGCAAGGACATGATGCGGCTGATGTCGGATCTCATCAGCTATCTCCGCGATCTTCTCGTTTTTAAAGTGAAACCGGACGCGCTCAAGGAAGACGCAGACGCGGACCTGCAAGAATCCCTGGCGACGCAATCGCAGATGGTTGAGACCGACCGGCTGCTCGAGCTGATCGATCAATTCGCCGAGGCGGAAGGACGCATGAAGTGGGCGCCTAACAAGAAGCTGCATTTCGAAGTGGCCCTGATTAAAGCCATCCAAAGCCTAAGCCAGGTGACGCTGAACCAGGTG
Source organism: Chthoniobacterales bacterium (assembly GCA_036498025.1). Classification (GTDB taxonomy): domain Bacteria; phylum Verrucomicrobiota; class Verrucomicrobiia; order Chthoniobacterales; family UBA10450; genus JBBRDU01. Next base: position 2,714 of record DASXIK010000061.1, on the reverse strand, counting down.
ATCGACAACCTGCAGGCACTGCGCGATGGCCGGGAGATTCAGAGCCCCAAAGAAGCTGCTCCGCCGCCGAAGACCGCGCCGGTCAGGAAGGCGGATCCGCCCGCGACCAAGGTTGCAGCGGCCAGACCCGCGGCTGCCGAGATAAAATCCGCGCCGCGCGTTGCCGAAAAGGCCGCCCCCGCAAGCTCTTCAGCCGAGGCGCCCTGCTCGATCGATGCAGGTGAAGTATGGAGCGCTGTCCTGGCCAAAATTTCCCCCCGCGGCTTTTTGCGCACGCTGGTCGACTCCCTGAAGGTAATGGGAGTCGAGGGCCGTAGCTTTGTGCTGGGTTATCCGCCGGATCAAAGGTCGGCCATTGAAACCCTGGCTACCACCAGCAATCGCCGGCAGTTGGAAACATTACTCAAAGAAATCAGCGGACAGGATTGGACTTTGAAGCTGCAACCTCAGGAAGGACTCGAGATCGCGAAATCGAACAAGGGGAACGAGAATTACCAGGATGATCCCCTCATCCAGGAAGCGCTGGAAATGTTCAAGGGCCAGATCAAGCCGTAGGGAAAAACAAGCACCATCATGAATCTGAACAAGTTGATGAAGCAGGCGCAGAAGATGCAGGAGCAAATGGCCAAAACTCAAGCTGAGCTCGAAGAGAAAACGGTGGAAGTCAGCGCCGGCGGCGGCAAAGTGAAAGTGACAGCCAACGGCGCCGGCGACGTTCTCTCCATCAAAATCGACAAGGAGATCGTGGACCCTAACGACGTCGCATTCCTAGAAGAAGTGGTTCTGCTCGGGGTAAAAGACGCGATCGAGCAGGGCAAAGCTCTGGCTCAATCAGAAATGACAAAGATCACCGGCGGACTGAGTTTGCCGGGGATTGGACTCTAAGGCAAAATCCACAAATCCTAATATCGAAATCCGAAACAATATCGAATTTCGAAAAGCACTGGCTGCGCGCCAGCTCTAACTCGAATTTTGAATTTCGAATTTGTTTGGAACTTCGATATTCGGATTTCGGATTTTTCTTCTAGATCGTGCCAATGACGCGCGCCTGGCGTTTGTGCTTTTCGAAGACCGATACCTCGCGAATTCCGAGCTCCGAGATTTTGTCAGCCAGTCTCTTGAAATTCTCGCCTAACTGCACGTGCGAATGTGCATCGGATGCCGTGGTAAACGGGATCCCCTTCTCCATCGCCAGCTTGACGATGGCATCCTGCGGATAGAGCTCGTTCACCGGCTTGCGCCAGCCCGCCGTCGAAAGCTCGATGGCCAAATTGCGCGCCCGGAGAAAATCGAGCGTTGCTCCGGCGATATCACCGATCTCAGCGGCTGGGCGATGGCCATGAATCTTAACCAGATCAAGGTGCGCCAGGCAATCGACCAGGCCGGTCGCGGCGATCTCGCAAACGCGCCGGAAATAATCCGCGTAGATTTTGTCGATGTCCTTCCCGTCGAACTGCGCTGCCCCTTCCGGCACGGTATCGAACATCTGATCGTCGCGCTCGAGAAAATGTACTGACCCGAGGACAAAATCGAGTTTCTCCCAGTTTTTCTCCACCCATCGGCGGCCCGCCGCTGAGCCGACGGGATCGTTGTCCAGCTCGATGCCAGTCCGGATTTTGATGTCGCTGTTTTTTTCGCGGAGCCGATCGACCTCATCAAAGTCGATGCCACTGAAATAACGATCGTGATCGGTGAAAGCGATGTCGGTCAGACCGCGCTGGCGCGCGCTTTCGATCCAGGGTTGCAAAAGCGCCTGCGTATAAGGCTGGATCCGGTGCCCTTGCGGGTGGCTGTGGTAATCACAAAAGAGGGGCGTTGGAGAAATGGAGTGCTGGAGTGATGGAGTGTTGGCCGGATTCTTTTCCATTACTCCATCACTCCATTATTCCATTTCTCCCCCCGCTCCATTACTCCTTGGCCGCGCGGCAGCCTCACGGCGCGGTGAGAAATTTCTGCCGGGCACGCACCTCCGGATACTGCGGGAAGAAAACCTCGGCCACGTAGACTTTGTCTCTGGTCAATTCCCGCGTGGAAATTTTCTCGTTGTACTCGATGTGCTCCTGCGGGTTGATCAGAATCGTGGCCGGCTTTTCAGCGACGGCATGATTATCAGACCATTTCGTCAGGACGACGTCGCCTGTGTTCATCAGGTAAATCTCAATGCGCTGGTCCGTCACGAAGCCGAGTTCCACCTCCTTTTTTCCCATGTTCGTAAGGGTTGCCTTGACGTCGAGCAGGCGAACTTCCGACAGTTTCACCGTTTCCGGGGAAATCTTGAGGGTCAGGATCAGCCCGCGCAGTTTGGGATCTTTGTATTTTGGCGGCGTGTCCGACTTTGTTCCGAAAGAGAACGGATGCAGCACGCGGCTGAGCATGCTGTGGGGCGCAGGCGAAGGAGCCGGGGCCGCCGGTTCCGGTATAGAGGCGCTGGGCATGGCTGCGGGCGTGGGCGAGGGCGCAGGCTCCTGCGCCTGCCCCGAGGCGAGGGGCAGACCGAGGGCAACCAGCAGGCTCAGGCCAAGTTTCATGAGGGGGTTAAACAGCAAACGTTGCAAATCCTGTCAAACCCTTTATCAATCCGCCATGAAGCCCCTCTTCGCGAGCGCCATCTGCGTCCTGCTGGCGCTTCTCCCCGTCGAAGGCAAATCGCACCAGTGCATCTTCCGTGTTCACGTCCAGGCCAACGCCCAGGACACCGAAATTTTCGCCACGTC
>DASXIK010000060.1:0-8746 GCA_036498025.1 Chthoniobacterales bacterium | reverse complement strand
TATTGCCTCAAAGTGTTACCTATGTTCTGAACCCGCACCCGATGGATGCTTTGTGCTCGTGTTTCAGGACGCAGCTTGGGTGTGTTGGGGCCGCTTGCGCGACAAACCCTCGTTCTTGTCATCCCGCCTGTCCGCCGTGGCGTTGAGCGTTGAGCGTCTTCCCTTTTACCCTTCGAAAGCTTTGGCCAGCAAGGTGGCGTTGTGGCCGCCGAAACCGAAGGAGTTATTGATGACCACTCGCACTTTTCTTTCCCGCGCGGTGTTGGGCGTGTAGTCGAGATCGCATTCCGGATCCGGATTTTCCAGATTGATGGTCGGCGGAATGATTCCTTCGCGAATGCTCATGGCGCAGGACGCCATTTCCACGGCCCCGGCGCCGCCGAGCAAATGACCGGTCATTGATTTGGTGGCGCTGATGGCAACCTTGCGCGCGTGCTCGCCGAAGACGGCCTTGATGGCGCGTGTTTCACTGATGTCGCCCAGGCCCGTGGAGGTGGCGTGAGCGTTAATGTAATCGACTTCGCCCGCCGTCACTCCGGCGTGATCGAGCGCCATTTGCATGGCCCGCGCTGCTCCTTCGCCATCCGGCGGCGGCGCGGTCATGTGATAAGCGTCGGCCGAGAGTCCGTAACCCGCGAGTTCGCAGTAAATTTTGGCGCCGCGCGCCCGGGCATGTTCCAGCTCTTCGACGACGACAACGCCGGAGCCTTCGCTCATGACAAAGCCGTCCCGGTCGCGATCAAACGGGCGGGAAGCGCGTTCGGGTTCATCGTTGCGGGTGCTCAAGGCTTTCATGGCGCCGAAGCCGCCGAGGCCGATGGCCACGATGGAGGCTTCCGAGCCGCCCGCGAGAAAGATGTCGGCGTCGCCATACTTGATGATGCGCCACGATTCGCCAATGGCGTTATTGGAGGTGGCGCAGGCGGTGACGATGCACATATTCGGGCCCTGCAATCCGAATTCCATGGAGATCAGGCCCGAGGCCATGTTGCTGATGAGCATGGGAATGGTGAAAGGGGAGTTGCGCGTCGGGCCCTTTGTCATCATGACGGTGTGCTGTTCCTGCAGCGTCTTGAGGCCGCCGATGCCGCTGCTCACGATCACGCCGAAACGATCGCGCCGCTCAATTTTGTCGGCCTCGATGCCGGCGTCGCTCATGGCCATTTTGGCCGCGGCCATGGCCAGTTGGGCGAACCGGTCTGTCCGGCGCACGTCCTTGGGATTCTTGAAGAAAAGCTTCGGATCGAAATCGCGCACTTCGCCGCCGATCCGGGTGTCGAAGGCGGTAGTATCCAGCGCCTCGATGGGCCGGATGCCGCTGACCCCGTTTTTCAGGTTGGACCAGAATGTTGGCAAATCATTACCCAGGGGCGTGATCACGCCCATGCCGGTAATGACAACTCTGCGGTCGGTATTCATTGGACGGTGACGGGGTGGAAGGTGTTAGGGGACGAGCCGGCAACGGCCTGTCATCATTAGCTTGTCACCCATCACTTGTCATATCCGTTCAGCGCGTGCCCATGCCGACGCTTTGCACGGTCTGGAAAAGTTTTCCTTCTGTCTTGATCGAGGGGGCGATGATGATTTCAGTCTGTTGAAATTCGGCGAGGTTGCGCGCGCCCACGTTGCCCATGCAGGTGGTAATGGCGCCGACCAGGTTCTGGCTGCCGTCATCGACCTCGGCGGGCCCGAAGAGAATCTGCTTGAGCGAGCCGGTGGTGCCGACCTTAATGCGGGTGCCGCGGGGAAGGTTGGCATGCGGCGTGGCCATGCCCCAGTGGTAGCCCTGGCCGGGCGCCTCCTCCGTCTTGGCAAAGGCGCTGCCCACCATGACGGCATCGGCTCCGCAAGCCAGCGCCTTGCAGACATCGCCGCCCTTGCTCATGCCGCCGTCGGTAATAATGGGAACGTAGCGCGCAGTTTTCTTGAAGTAGGCGTCGCGCGCCGCCGCGCAATCGACCGTGGCCGTCACCTGCGGCACGCCCAGGCCGAGCACGCCGCGTGAGGTGCAGGCGGCGCCTGGTCCCACGCCGATGAGCAGAGCCGCCGGACCGCACTCCATGATTTCGAGGGTGACCTCGTAGCCGACGGTGTTGCCCACAATCACGGGGATCTGCATGTCGTGGCAAAATTTCTCCAGGTCTAACGATTGATATTCCGAAGAAATATGGCGGACGGTGGAGACGGTGCTTTGCACCACGAAAACGTCGGCCCCGGCTTCCTGAGCGATGGCGCCGAATCGGGCGGCGCGCTGGGGGATGGAACTGACCGCGGCCAGGGCGCCGCTGTCTTTGATCTGGCGAATGCGCGCGGCGATCAGATCTTCCTGCACTGGTTCCTGGTAAATGCGCTGGAGCAGCGCGGTCACTTCGGATTTGTCCGCGTCCACCACCTTTTGCAGAACTTCCTGCGGATGTTTATAGCGGGTTTGCACGCCTTCGAGGTTGAGCACGGCGAGGCCACCGAGCTTGCTCATGGCGATGGCAAACCCGACATCGACCACGCCATCCATGGCACTAGCCAGAATGGGAATCTTCAGCTCAATCGGGCGGCCATCCTTCCGCGAAAAGCGGCAGGCCGTGTCGACCTCATTCGGGTTAATCGTGATCCGTCCAGGCACCAGCGCGATTTCGTCGAACCCGTAGGTCACGCGCGCCTTGCGATTCCGTCCAATCCACATGCCCATAGTTAAATTCGCTCCAGTTTAAATCTTTCGTTCAGGCTTCCGCAGCGCGGACACCGTGGAAGCAGGTCGGCGGTCCGATCTTCGAACTCGAACGCGCAAATCACACAGCGCAACCGGTACCGTAAAGACAGGCGCTCGCGCCGCCGCCGATTCCACTCTCCCACTATCCAAAGAAGGAAAACTGCCGCAAGGAAAAGCAGCAGATAAATCGTGGCCAGCGCGGCCAGGCTGACCTGGATCACGGCGAGGGGGAGGGGCTGGCGGCGGTGGGACGCGTGAGGTCGTTGCCCCAGTCAAGGATGGCGGTTCCCCAGATATCGGCGGCATCGGCCGGCGGCTGGGCGGCAGCGTCCGGGCGGAAGCGAGTGAGCACGAGGTATTGTCGCGCCTGCTCGTCGAGGGAGGTATCGCCGGAGGAGTTCAGTGGAAAACAGTAACGGACCAGCCCGGAGGAGGCGACGGCGACGCGGAAGCGAATCGCCTGCGGGGTTTCATTATTAGAAGCGATGAACTGGGTGGCCTGGGATTCGGGAGCGCCGATGGCGGTGAGCTCGTCGGAAAAAGAAAAGCGCGTGGAGATCCGGCCAAGGGGAGGGGGAGTGAGGCGGCGGGGCCCCGGCACCGGGCCTGGCGGGCTCACGCTGGGCCCCCGCGTGTCGACGACGATCGGCGGCACCCCCCTCAGCCTCGGTCCCTGGAGAACATAGGAAGGGATATGTTGAACTTTCGGCAGCAAACGTTGCCGCGACTCCGGGGGTCGCTGGGTGGCTGCGGCGAGGGCGGGATCTTCCGCGTCCACCCAGCGCAGCAGATTGCGCCCTTCCTCGGAATCCGCCGTGATCAAATTCACGCGGGCCGGCGGCGGCAGCAAAGCCACGGCGGGAGAGTAGACGATCTGAAAGAGATAAAAACAAAACGCGTGCAGCAGGAGAGAGGCGCAGAGAAAAAGGAAAATCGACCGTTTGCGCGGGCGCGGCGGCTGCCAATTAAAAAGCAGCGGCGACGGATGAGCCTCGGCGTTCATCGCGGTCCGGTGGTGGCTAACGAGACGGAGGTGATGCCGTGCTCGAGCGCCGCATTGGTGACGGCCACGACCGTTTCGTAGGGCGTGAGGCGATCAGCCTTGATGATAATGGTGCGGCCTTCCTTCTTGGCCGCGTCGAGCAGCGGGCCGAGCTGATCGAGGTTGATCTTTTGGTCCCGAAAATAAATCGTGGGCACGGTGCCCCCGGCGATGCTGATGATCTGTTGATTCACCTGGGGCGCGAGCTGAAACCGCGAGAACGGCAGGGAGACGGAGATTCCCGGCTGGAGGATAAAGTTCGAACTCAGGAGCAGGAAAAAGATGAGCAGGAAAACGACGTCGAGCAGGGGAAACAGCACCAGCCAGCCGAAGTGATATTCCTTCGTCCGGGTGAGCTTCATGCCATTCCGTCGCCGGGGGGTCTCGCTGGCCGGTCAATGCTCGCGGCGTTCGTCCGCGATCTTGGCCGCAGGCGGCTGAAAGGTGATGATTCCGGGGAGCGGAGTTGTCTCCGTGAGCATGTGGACGATTTCAATGCCGGCGCGCTCCATATCGTGCAGCATCGTGTTCACCCGGGAGGAGAGATAGCTGTAGGCGACAAAGGTGGGCGTGGCCACGACCAGGCCGGCCGCGGTGGTGAGCAGGCTCTTGTAAACCCCGGTGGAGAGTTCCGTGACGGTGGCGTAACCGCCGTTGGAAGCGATGGTGCCAAAGGCGTCGATCATCCCCGAAACCGTGCCGAGCAATCCGAGCAACGGGGTGAGGAAGGCCAGGGTGGCCAGCACGCCGAGAAAACGCTCCAGCTTGGGGACCTCGAGCTGGCCGGCTTCCTGCACAATGTCACGCAGATCCGCGCGGGGAGCGTCATGGCGGAGAAGGGCGGAGTGGATGACGCGGGCGACCGGGCCGGGAGTGCCGGCGGACTCGTGGAGAGCCTCCGCGAAATTGCGGCGCTGCACGAGATTGGCCAGGCCCTTGAGAAATTCGCCGACGTGAATAGTGGCGCGATGGAAATAGAAAAGGCGCTCGGCGAAGACGCCGATGGCGATGATGCTGCAGAACAGGATGGGCCACATGAGCAGGCAACCCTTTTGGATGTAATCGATCACGACCCACCCATGTAACGCTTTTCATCGTTAGCCGCAAGCCCCGCGGGCGTGAGCTCGCTCTTCTCCGGGTAGCGCAGGCGGCTCGCCTGCTGGCGATGGCGTCCCCGCCATCGCGAACTTTCTCCGGTTGGGTGTCGGCACGTCATCGATGGTTGTACTAAGGATCGGAAGATTGTTTGGGCGAGCCGCCTGCGCTCCCCGGAAGAGGCTGGTCTCGTCCCGTGTCAGTGCCCGCCCTTGTGCGGCTTGGCTGTGGCGGAGGCCGCGGGCGCCGAAGTCTGGCCCAGAAGACGGCCGGCGCCGTCGTAGACGGCATAGCCGGTCTGTTTGCCCACGGCGTCGTAGCTGTAGACCAGCTTCAAAATCAGATGATCATCCTTGCCGATCCGGCTTTCCTCCAGCAGCCGCCCCGCGGCATCATATTTATAGACCGTCCGAAAAAGGAACTGCCCGTCGGGGCCGAAAACGCGTCCACTGCCGAAGCGGTTGGCCTCATCGAGCACATACTGGATCTTTTGGCGCACCTTCCCGTCCTTGCCGGTGGTGGTGGCGGTGGCCTGGTGGCGGGCCGTATCATATTGATAGGTCGTGCGGGATCCGTCCTCATTGAGCGTGACGCTCACGCGCACGGAGTCGTTAGGCGAAGCCGGGTCCGACTGGCCGGCTGCCGGGTAGGCGCTCCAGAAAAAAGCAAGGAGCAGCAACGCGGGAATCCGGAATGAGAGCAGGTCGGTCATGAATACGGGCCATCCGTATGAAAACAGACGCGTGCGAAGGTTCAACCCTCAAGGTGAAACGGGCGGGCGGACCGGCGGGCGGGGGCAGGCGGTTTTGCGAGGGGGCGGGGGGTCAAAAAAGAGCGGAATAATGTATTGACCCCAAACAGCGAAGGTGGTTAAAAGTGGGGGAAAGTGGGTCGGAATGGTTGAATTCACCTCACGCACATGGACACGTCATCGCCAGCCCAGCTCTTCTACGCCGGTGAGTTCCGGCACTCCCTCGATGAAAAAAATCGCATCACTATTCCCTCCCGCTGGCGCCGCAATGGTGCCGAGGAATTCGTCATTCTTCCAGAAGCGAAGAATCAATTTCTGGTGGTCATGTCGCCTGAGGAGTTTTCTCGTATGAGCGGTGCGGTCGAAGCCGACCAGCACGTTTCGGCACGCGACCGCCGCGTTTTTTTCCGCCAACTGCACGCGCGCGCGCAACATGGCGTGGCCGACCGGCAGGGCCGGCTCCTTCTCCCGGAGGATCTTTGTCAGCGCGTCGGCCTCAAGGGCGAGGTGGCCCTGGTGGGCGGTCGCGGACGCTTTGAAATCTGGAATCTCTCACGCTGGAAGCGGGCTCACGAGGAGGAAACGCCCACTTACCAGCATGTGGCCGATGTTGTTGGTTTGTGATCAGCCCTGCAACGTATGAACGCACAACTGTTTGAGCGGTCGGTCTGGTTTGCCACCGGTCCGCTAATTCTCGAGGAGGCCCAGGAAATGGAGGACTTTAGTTATCATCGTCCGGTTCTCGCGGCCGAAGCCGTCGAACTGCTGGCCCCGCGGCCAGGCTGTCTGGTGGTGGACGGCACCTGCGGAGGCGGGGGACACACCGAGCTCATTTTAAAAGCGGGCGCCGATGTCCTGGCGCTCGATCAGGATCCGGATGCCGTCGAATTTACCCGCGAGCAAGTGGCCCACGTGGGGACGCGAGTGACGGTGCGCCAGGCCAATTTCCGCGAGGCCGGGCGCGTGCTTGATGAATTAGGCATCCATCGGATCGGAGGGGCGCTCCTCGATCTCGGTGTTTCCTCGCGCCAATTGGAGAACGCGCAAAGGGGCTTCAGCATCATACGCAACGGCCCGCTGGACATGCGCATGGACCCGCGCCGCGGCCTCAACGCCGCGGCCGTCGTCAACACTTACAGCGAAGAAGATCTGACACGTCTGTTTCGCGACCTGGGCGAAGAGCCGGCGGCGCGGCGCATCGCCAGTGTGATTGTCAAGATGCGCAAAACCGAGCTGTTTCACGAAACTCTCCAGCTGGCCAAAGCCATTGAAAAAGTCGTTAGCCGCCATGGGCGCCGGCATCCGGCAACGCAGGTTTTCCAGGCTTTGCGCATGGAAGTGAACGACGAACTTGGCGCCCTTCAGGAGGGACTGCAGGTCTTGAGCGCCCGCCTCGAGACGGGGGCTCGCATCGCCGTGATTTCCTTCCACTCCCTGGAAGACCGGATCGTGAAAAATTTCTTCCGCGATCACAGCCGCGAATGGCTGGACCGCCCGGAATGGCCGGAACCGAAGCGCAATCCGGAATACGATTTGAACCTAATCACCTCCAAGCCGATCGAGCCGTCGGAAGAAGAGCAAAAGCTGAATCCGCGGGCGCGCAGCGCGAAACTGCGCGTGGCTGAAAAAATCGCATGAGCCGATCCCGCCGAAAAAAGTGGAATGCGGTGGACGCGCCCTCCCTGGCGCGGTGGCTCGTGCTCACGGGGTTTCTGGCGCTGACCGGACTGGTTTATGTCTACCTCACCATCCAGCTTTATCATCTGGGCAACGAGAAAAAGACCCTGGAAAAAAGCCTGGCGGAGTTGCGCACGCAAAACGAGCTGGCCAGCGGGCAGATTACCAACCTGACCTCGCGCTCCACCCTGCAGCGGCGCCTGAAGGACGGCTACCTCAGGATGGTAGCGATTGCGGATCGGGACATCGTTAGGCTGACGCCGCTCGCGCGCGGACCAGGGGAAGACGCCGTGCAGCCCGTGGCCAACCAGCGTGCCGCCCGATGAAGCTTAACAGTCGCCTTCGCTGCACCCTGATTTGCTTCGGGTTCATCGCGCTCTTTAGTCTTTTTTCCTTCCGGCTCGTCTACCTGCAGATGATCAAGCACGACGAGTACACGCGAATCGCTGCGGGAAAGAATGAGGTGCTCCAACCCATCTTTGCCGAGCGGGGCAGCATCCTCGACGCCAGGGATGAAGTGCTGGCGCACAACGTGCCCATGCAAATCGTGGTGGCGGACGCCACGCTGTTGAACGACGTCGAGCAAACAATCGGTCTGGTCAGCCAGGAGCTGAAGATGCCCGCGGACGAGGTGGCGGAAAAACTGTACCGAAAAAGCCGCTACATTGTGGTGCAGCGGGGAGTGCCCGACGCCGTAGCCAAATCGCTCAAAGCCAGGCTGGACGAGAACAACTTACGCGGCGTCTATTGCGACAGGGACTCCATGCGGATTTATCCCAATGGATCCATGCTCTGCCACGTCATCGGATTCACCAATTTCGAGCACCAGGGAATCCAGGGAGTGGAAGCCTCCATGGACGAGTACCTGCACGGCCAGAATGGCTATCGTTATATCGAGCGGGACGGGGCGGGCCATGAAATCGTGCTCTATCGCGGGGCGGAACGGGCTCCCCGCCAGGGTTACCAGGTTCACCTGACGATTGATCTCAATCTGCAGAACATCGTGGAGAATGAGATCGACGCGGCCATGCGCGAGTTTCGTCCGAAAAAAGCCACCATCATCCTCATGCGCCCGCAGACCGGAGAGGTCCTGGCCATGGCCAATCGCCCGAATTTTGACCTGAACAAACGGTCCGAGGCGAAGGACGAAGAAATGAAAAACCGCGCCATCATCGACATGATGGAACCGGGCTCCACTTTCAAGATTGTGACGGTGGCGGCGGCCCTCAACGAGCACAAGGTCCGGCCCGACACGACCATCTTTTGCGAGAACGGCATCTTCACTTATGCCGGCACCAAGCTGCACGATCACAAACCATATGGGGAGTTGAGCGTGCAGGACATCCTGGTGAAATCGAGCAACATCGGCGCGGCCAAGCTGGCCCTTGGCCTGGGCGATCAGAAATTTTACGAATACATTCGCCGGTTCGGATTCGGCGAACGCAGCGGCATTGAATTGCCCGGCGAAATCAAG
>DASXIK010000059.1:0-5054 GCA_036498025.1 Chthoniobacterales bacterium | reverse complement strand
TCACCATGCCGGGAAAGCAAGCTCCTTCCATTATCCGTTTATGAGCACAGAAGCCTATCGATGCTGGGCGGAGATCGAGCGGGCGGCCTTGCGCCACAATGCGAAAGCGGTGCGTGACCGTCTCGGCGGGTCGACGGCGCTGCTGGCGGTCGTCAAAGCCAACGCCTACGGACATGGCATGGTCGGCGTGGCCCAGGCGCTGCAGGAAGATACGCGTCTCTTTGGGGTGGCCAATCTGGAGGAAGCAGTGGCGCTGCGCGCCGTGCTCAGTCATCCGGTCGTCATTCTTGGGCCTGCCTTGCCGCAGGAGCGCGCGGCCATCGTCGAAGGCGGATTTATTGCCTCGGTCTCCACCCTGGACGAGGCCCAGGACTTTAATCTGCTGGCGCGAAACAGATCGGTCCCGGTGTGCTTTGTGGTCGACACCGGCATGGGCAGAATGGGCACGCTGGCGGCGGAGGCCCTCGAGGTGTTTCGAAAAATCGCCGCGCTGCCGAACTTGAAGATGCACAGTATTTCCACGCATCTGCCCGTTTCCAATGAGGACGAAAATTACACGCGGGAAGAGCTGGCCGGCTTCGGGGAACTGACACAACGGTTTCGCCGGGAGGTTCCGGGTGATTATAAGATTCATGTTTTGCCCAGCGCCGGGGTGCTGGCTTACTCCGACCCGGGATCTGATTTCGTGCGCGCCGGCATCATGCTTTATGGCATTTCTCCTCTGCCTGATTTCCAAAATATTTTGCGCCCGGTGATGACATGGAAGACACGCATCGGACTGATTCGGGACATGCCGAAAGGAAGTTCGATCAGTTACGGCCGGACGTTCATCGCTCCAAGGGCAATGAAAGTGGCGACGCTCACAGCCGGCTACGCGGACGGTTACCCGCGGCACCTTTCCAATCGCGACGCTGCCGTGTTGGTGCGGGGCCAGCGCTGTCCGCTCCTCGGACGCGTGACCATGGATTTGATGATGGTCGATGTCTCCGCGGCAGGCGGGATGGAAACCGGCGATGAAGTCGTGCTCATGGGGCGTCAGGCTGACGCCGAAATTTCCTGCGCCGAGCTAGCTGAGCGCGCGAACACCATCACCTGGGAGATTACCACGCGGGTGGGCCAGCGTGTGCGGCGGGTTTTCGTGTGATCGCCGACCGGCGCGTGTTTACAGAGTTGGCACTCCGGGGCGACGTGGGTAGTCTGAGTCGCGATGTTTCAGATCATTTTCAATCAGCTGAGCGCGGCTGAGATTTCGGCGCTGCCGAAGTCGTTGCAGCTCGAGCTGCTGGCAGAGTTTCAAATTCTGCCGGAAGACCTGGACCGGCTGGACTCGAAGCGGTTTGGGGTGATCGAGCGCGAAGGAAAAAAATTGTATCGTTACCGGGCAAAGGATTACCGGATCTACTTCGACAAGCGGCCGGAAGGAATCACCATCCATCGGGTCCTGCACAAGAATACGCTGCGCGATTTTCTTTTCCGCAGCAAACTGCCGGTTGCGGAGGACGCGCAGCTGGGTCAGACGCGCGAGTTTTGGAAATTGATCGAGCAGGGCGAGCGGACGCGGAAAGCCTAGGGACGCTTGGCCGTTGAGCTGTTCTCTAGCCTTGTCTCTTACGCGAGTGCTTCGCGGAAATGTCGAATGACGAATACCGAATGACGAAGGAATGACAAAAATTCGAATAACGAAAAGGAACGGTGCTCTTTCGTCATTTGAGCATTCGGACTTGTTTCGATATTCGACATGGAAAGCCCGGCCGCTCCTTCACCCCCGTTACGGCGTGCTTCGTCATTCTTCCGGCACCGGACGCCGCCGATACGTTACGGAACACTAACCGCCGCGGCATGCGCGACGTCACGGCATTCACTTCATTAGGAGCACCGACCGGCTGCGCTTGATTTCGCGGGTGATCTTGCGATGCAGATGCGCGGGCATGCCGGTGACGCTGCGAGGCAGAATCTTGCCGCTCTCGGTGACAAACTTTTTCAGGAGATCAGGGTTCTTATAATCGATGGCTTCGATGGAGATATCGATGCGCCGGCGCGGCATGGTGCGATTGGCGCGGCGAAAGGCGGAACGGCGCTTGGCTGTTTTGGGTTGCATGGCTGGTTACTTCGTTTCCCGATGCAGCGTGTGCTTGCGGAGAAACGGATTGTATTTCTTCTTTTCCAAACGGTTGGGCGTGCGCGGGCTTTTCTTGTTCCGCTTGCTCATGTAACGCGAGGCCGGTTTGCCGAGGGCTTTCGCCTCGGTGCATTCGAGGGTGATGATCTCCTGCGCCATAAAATTCTATTCCTTGGTCTCCTGGGCCGGCGCTTCTTCCTCTTCGCCGTCGCCGCCTTCCTCTTCCGTGAGTCCAAAGAGAGAGGTGACCGACTGGCGGACGCGCGAAGCTTTATTTTGTTTTTCCAGTTGCGACTGGCACTCGACGGTAAAGCGGGCAAAAGGGATGGCTTCGAGGCGGGCGCGCGGAATGTGTTTGCCCGACATTTCGCAAACGCCGTAGGTGCCGAGATCGATGCGCTTGAGCGCCTGGTCGATTTCGTAAAGCGCGTCCTGCTCCTGGGAGAGGAGACTGAGAGCGAAATCGCGGTCGTAGGCGTCCGATCCGGCGTCGGCCTGGTGCATTCCGAAAGCGGAAGCCTCGCTGCCCTCGGCGCGCGAACGCAGAGTGTCCTGAGCCACGCCCGCCATGGAATCGACCATGGCATCGCGCAGATAAAGCAATTTCTCTTTCTGCTGACGGGTAAAGGGATCCAGCTTGCGCTCGCGATGATTTACGCCCAGCAACTTGAGAGTATCCGGCACGCCTTTGGCTTCCTTCTTTTTTGGGGTAGCGTGATTCAAGCTGCTCGCTTTGGCGGACGTCTTCTTGGGGGCAGCAGGCTTGGCTGCGGCTTTCACTTTGCGCGCGGCAGGCTTCGCGGGGGCAGCCTTCTTTTTGGTTGATTTGGCCATAATTGAACAGGCGCCGTTACAGTCCGGCGCCGAGCGGAGGCATAATTAAGGACATTTCCCGGAAGTCGCAAGCGAAGATTTCCCAGTCCTGGCCCCCTGTTTTGCCGGGCATTTTCGGCCCTTCTCAGGAGCTGGCGCTGGAGTAATGGCGCAGGGCGAAATGCCAGAAGGACCGGGAAAGCACGGTGATCACGCTCGAGGCCACGACGAGTTGGAGCATCAGCCAGCCGGGCTGGCCGAGCGATTTGATGAGCAAGCGGGCGGGAATATTGGCGACAATGACCACGGGAATGATCCAGCCGAAGATGAAGCGAAAAACCGGGGGAAAAATGACGTCGGGATAGCGTGCGATGTTGAGAAAATTGAAGTAGCCGTAAACCAGCCCTTGGGCGCGGATGATCCAGAAGCTGAAGGCGGCGAGGCTGAGCATGATGGAATAGTGCACGGCGATGCCAAAACCGAGCGCGACCACGTAAAGAATGATGGCGGAGGGGGCGGGGACGACTCCGAGTTTCGACAGAGAAACGCACACAACGACCGCGCCCACGACGGCGTTGACCACGCTGTCGAGACTGAATTGTTTGGTGGAAACGGCGAACTGGCTGTCGATGGGGAGCACGAGCAGGGAATCAAGTTTACCCGTGCGCACCAGTTCCGGGATGTTGGCCACGTTGACGAAAAAGAAGGCTTGAAAAAGCTGGGCAATAATCTGGTGGGTGCCCACGAGCAGCACGACCTCCCATTTTGACCAGTCGCCCAGGTGACTGACATTGCTGAAGATGATGCTGAAGAAAACGATCTGGCCGCAAAACCAGAGAACCTCGACCAGCATCCACAGCAGAAAGTTGGCTTTGAAACTCAACTCGCGAATAAGCGAGTTCCGCAGCATGATGGAGTAAATCTCGATGTATCGCCGCACCCGCCTTTCCTGTCATTTTACTTGCATGCAAAGTCAACCGTTCCCGGCATGAAACGCTACTGGCGGCTTGCCGGCACTCTCCTTGGTTTGCTTGTCCTGTTGTTCGTCGTGCGACAGTGCCGGCAACAGGGAGCCTCCAGTTATCAGACCGCCACCGTGACCCGCGGCCAGTTGACCCAGGCGGTGACGGCCACGGGAACGTTGAATCCGGTGGTCAACGTGCAGGTGGGGAGTCAGGTTTCGGGCAATATCCAGAAATTGTTTGCCGATTTTAACTCCGAGGTGAAGGCTGGTCAGACAGTCGCGCAAATCGATCCTGTTCTGTTTCAAGCGGCGGTCACGCAAGCGCAAGGGGATGTGGCCAGCGCGCAGGCCGCCCTGGAACTGACGCGGGTGAATGCTGCGCGCACGCAGGAATTATTCGCCAAGAGGAACTCGGCTCAGGCGGATGTGGACCAGGCCATGGCCAATCTCCATCAGGCGGAGGCGAGCGTGAAAATCAAGCAGGGCGCGCTCGACAAGGCGAAGGCGGATCTGGAGCATTGCACGATCACTTCGCCTATTGATGGAGTGGTCATCTCGCGCAACGTGGATGTCGGGCAAACGGTGGCCGCCAGCTTGCAGGCACCGGTTATTTTCGCCATCGCCAATGACCTTACCAAAATGCAGATCGACGCCAATGTGGCGGAGGCGGATGTGGGCGTCGTCAGCGTCGATCAGAATGTCGACTTCACGGTTGACGCTTTTCCCACGCAGACATTTCACGGCAAGGTGATTCAAGTGCGCAACGCGCCGATCACCGTGCAAAACGTCGTGACCTACGATACGGTTATTGGAGTCAGCAATCCGGACTTGAAGTTGAAGCCGGGGATGACAGCGAACGTTTCCGTGTTGATCGCGCATCGCGACAATGTCGTGCTTTTGAAGAACGCGGCGTTGCGTTATCGCCCGCCCGACGCCACGCCGCCTGAAAATAAACCCGCCTCGCCGGGCGCCGGGCCTCGGCAGGCGAGGGGAGGCGACCATCGCACGGACCGGACTGTTTATGTGCTGGCGGAAGGAGCCAGTCAGCCGAAGCCGGTGCAAATCAAGACCGGCATCAGCGACGGAATCGGCACCGAAGTGCTGGAAGGGCTGAAAGAGGGCGACCGGGTGGTGACCGCCGCGCTGACGACGGCTTCG